>CBIHNR010000143.1:0-14690 GCA_966211215.1 uncultured Pedobacter sp. | reverse complement strand
TATTGCTTCGTTGACAACAGATTTGGATGGAATAATAAACAAAGCTTCGGTTGTAATTAATCCTTCAACTACCAAGGGGATTTTAATACCTGTGGATGCCTTGAATGGGATCTATAGATATACCCCCAATAATGGATTTTCTGGTACTGATAAATTTTCTTACACGATAAAAGATAATGCTATTCCTGCTGCTGTATCTACAGCCAATGAAGTTACTATCATAATCGCCCCAGACCCTAAGATCGGTTTAGCCAAAGCAGCCAGTGTCACGCGTTCGCTCAACGGAACCTACGATGTGAAATATAAATTCATATTAAAGAATTATGGCAATGAAGCTTTGCAAAACATCAGCCTAAAGGACGACCTTGGCCTGGCATTTACGGGAGCTGATTTTATAATCAAACAATCTCCTGTGGTAACAGGTACTCTGGTTGTTAATCCGTCCTTTAATGGGTTTTCTGATGTGGAGCTTTTAAGCCCTGCAAGTGTTCTTGGGGCGGGATCTACGGAAACAGTTGATTTAACCCTGAATGTAAAACTCACTAACAAAGAAGGCGTATTTCTAAACTTTGCTGACGCGAAGGCCACAGTTCCATCAAATGGTTCAATTGTTACAGACAGGTCAACATCAGGCTTTAAGCCCGACCCTACTACCGCGGGAGATGTTACGCCTTCTGACCCAACTTTGATTGAGTTGAAATTTCCTCCTTTATTTATTCCAGGTGGGTTTTCGCCAAATAACGACGGAACGAATGATTTGTACGTAATCCGCAATACGAATAACCGTAAAATCAATATTGAAGTATTTAATCGTTGGGGCAATCGCGTGTATAAGTCGTCAGAATATAAAAACGATTGGGATGGTAAATGTGCAGAGGGTTTGTGTTTAGGTCAAGACCTTCCGCCCGGAACTTACTTCTATGTTGTTTTATTGGATGGCACTGAGAAATATACAGGTTATATAACGCTTAACAGGTAATGATGAAGAGAATATTGGCCTTAGCAACAATCGCCTTATTAACCAACGTTAATAGCATTTTTGCTCAGCAGGAAGCAATGTATACACAGTATATGTTTAATACACTGGCTGTAAACCCTGCCTACGCCGGTAGCCGGAATGTGATCTCTGCCACCGCTTTACTACGTAAGCAGTGGTCTGGTATGGAGGGCGCTCCTAAAACCTCAACATTTACAATTGACGCCCCGATTCACAACAAAAAAGTGGGTTTAGGCTTACAGCTTTTTAAAGATAAGGTAGGAATTGTATCAAATTCGGGGGCAGTTGCAACTTATGCGTACCGTATCAGAATGGCCGAGGCTAGCCTTGCCTTTGGTATCCAAGGTAGTTTAAGCCAGTACAGGGCTGATTATACTTCGGTAATGCTTACAGAGGATGGGGTAGGAGATGACCCTGCCTTTTCAAATAACGTTAATAAAACATTCCTGAATTTTGGTGCCGGTGTTTATTATAACTCAGATAAGTTTTATGTCGGCTTATCTTCGCCACAATTGATGCCTAATGTGTTGCCGAGTTACAATAACAATACTTCGCAGTCAAAGCTCAACAGGCAATATTTCCACCTGTTTTTAATGAGCGGTTATGTTGTAAGCTTATCAGAAGATTTCGCATTGAAGCCCTCTGTACTTGTTAAGGCAGTGCAAGGAGCACCAATAGAAGGTGATTTCAATGCCAATTTGTGGATTAAAAATGCGTTTTCGATTGGCGCACAGTACCGCACTAATGCTAATATTTCTGGTTTGGTCGAAATTCAGGCGACGCCGCAAATAAGGTTCGGCTATGCTTACGACCATAGCATTACCAATATTAAAAGGTATAGCCATGAAATTATGCTTCGGTACGAGTTTGGTTTGGAAAGGAATAAAGTGCTTACGCCAAGATATTTTTAATTAATGTACTTCAGAAATTCTATTTATACCTTAATTGCCACTTTTTTATTGGCTCTTCCCGGAAAGACGTTTAGTCAATCATCAAAATTAAGGGCACAGCTAAAGCTTGCAGAAAAAGAATATAAAGGGCTAAGATTTGTATCTGCAATAAAATATCTGAATATTGTTCTGAGTGAGGATCCATCGATTATTAAAGCCCAGGAAATGATGGCTTATAGCAATCGCAACCTGCGTAATTATGACGAAGCGCTTCAATGGTTTACCAAACTTTGTAAAAATCCTACCCTGAAGCCAACATGGGCACTACACTACGCCGAGGCTCTGGCAAATAAAGAACGGTACGAAGAATCCGAAAGCTGGTACCGTAAGTATTTGAAACTGGTGCCAGGAGATAAAAGAGCTACTTCTTTTGTAAAAGCAGGTGCGTTTTCCCTTCAGGATAATGCCGAATGGAAGGTTACTAAAACCAATCTGAGTTCAACAGCAGCAGAATATTCGCCTATTTATTACAATGAAGGCTTAATGTTTTGTAGTAACAGATTGTTGCCTAAGCCCCTGGAACCGGTATTTGGCTGGGATCAAACGCCATACACCAATTTGTATTATGTGAAAAGCCTGGAGGATATATCAGAGGGCGGAACTGCAGTACCAGAGGTTACAAAAAAGAAAACTTCATACATTTTTAATGACGACGATACTTCTCCAACAAGTAACGATAGCAGGACTTTAGGCGAGTTTAACCATACCTGGTTAAAAAGTGAAGCGGCTTCTGATAAGCTGAATTTGTCTTTGAAACCTGTTAAGGGTAAAGTTAACAGCCGATATAATGATGGTCCGGGTGTCTTGCTGCAGGATGGCTCATTCATTTTCACTAGAAATAATTTTAATAAGGGTAAAGTAGGCAAAAGCACTAACGGGACGGTAAAGCTCAAACTATATACAGCCAGCGGAAAAGGGTGGAATAAAATAAAGGAATTTCCATATAACAGCGACGAATATTCTGTAGGGCATCCCGCAATTAGTAAGGATGGGAACATCATGATATTCGCTTCGGATATGCCCGGCGGTTATGGAGGTGCGGATTTATATTATTCTGTACGCAACGGAGCAAACAGGCCCTGGGGAAAGCCAATTAATCTCGGCTCGAAAGTGAATACTGAAGGGAATGAGCTTTTTCCATTCTGGGGCGAAGATGGTACCTTACTCTTTTCTTCGACCGGGTATGCTGGCTTTGGAGGTTTGGACATATTCGAAGTTAGTTTGAAAGAAGTTAAGCCAATTAATTCACCAAAAAATCTCGGAGCCCCTATAAATTCATTTGCTGATGATTTTGGGATAATAAGAAGTACAGACGGGAAATCAGGTTATTTCAGCTCTAATAGGGCTGGTAGTGATGATATCTACAGTTACACGCGACAGAAGTTCCACGTAAAACTACAGGGCTTTATTGCTGATACCAAAACTAAAGTTTCCCCCAAAGGAAGCCAGATTTATCTACGCCATGCCAATGGTATTGATACCTTATCTGTGAACCGCAAGGGCGAATTCTCCAAAGAACTAAGTAAGGAAACCGATTATGAAGTGATTGGCTATAGCCCCGAATATGTAAGTAAAAGGGCATTTATTTCAACTGTGGGTATTGAGGATGACTCGACTATCGTTGTGAATATAAATCTTGACAAAGCCGAAAGATCCCAGATATGGGTTAATAACAATTGCGATTCTTTGAAAAAGGTATATTCAATTGCTAACATTTATTATGATTTAGACCGGGCATTTGTAAGAGACGAGGACAAACCGAACTTAAATAAGCTGGTTGATTTAATGAAGACTCATCCTGAAATATCAGTAATTACAGCAAGCCATTGCGATAGCCGGGCATCTTCAGAATATAATAAGGCTCTGTCTCTCAAAAGAGGAGAGGCAGCCAGAACCTATCTTGTATCAAAAGGAATAGCTCCTGGCCGGGTTCGGGTTGAATATTACGGAAAAAGTAGGTTGGTAAACCGCTGCTACGACGATGTACCATGCGCTGAAGAAGACCAACAATTAAACCGCAGAACTGAATTTGATGTGATCCTAAATGGTGTTAACCTCACACAACTGGAATGCAAATAATGTCACAAGCGATAATTAATAGTTAATGAGTTTTGCTAATTATTTGGTCAGGTTAACTGCGTAGTATTTTTGCATAAATTAAGTTAAAATCAAACAGAGCAGTTTTTGCCCGCCTTATTTTGGCTTAGTTAAGAAAGATAGAGGAGGGATGGTAGAAAAGATAAGTGCCAGCGATATGCCAGCACTTAGAATGGAATTTAAATGCTTTTGCCTTTCATGGCTTGCGAGATCGCCTGATCCATTAAGCGTTCTGCAAATGGACGGGTGAATTCATTCAATTCGTCAATTTTTTTATGAATTAGATCTTTGTCTCCAGAGTTTAACACTGATTTTAATGCCTGTATATAACCGTTGGTATCGGCAATTTCCTGAGCAGTAACGTAATCCTTATTTTTCTCAAGAAATCTTTCTGCTGTATAAACCATTTGCTCTCCTTCAGTGCGGGCTTCAATTACCATACGTTGGGCAACATCGTCTTTCGCATGAGTAATAGAGTCAAAAAGCATTTTCTCTACCTGGTCATCTGTTAATCCATAGGCTGGTTTAACTTCAACTTGTTGTTTTACCCCAGAACGCAGTTCAATTGCGTGGACTGTTAAAATGCCGTCGGCATTGAGCAAAAAGTTTATGTCTACTTTAGGTAAGCCGGCAGGCATTGCCGGTATTCCTCTCAAGTCAAATTCAGCTAGTTTTCTGTTCTCTTTTACAAGATCGCGTTCTCCCTGGTAAACAGAAATTTTCATGTTTACCTGACCGTCAACTGAAGTTGTATATTGCCTACCGGCCTTAGTGGGCACTTTTGAATTTCTTGGAATGATAACGTCCATTAGTCCGCCCATTGTCTCGATGCCTAAAGAAAGTGGAGTTACATCGAGAAGCAGTATATCCTTCCGGTTTCCTGCAAGAATATCAGCTTGAATCCCAGCTCCTAAAGCCACAACTTCATCCGGGTTGATTTTATCATGAACCTGTTTTTCAAAGAAATCTGATACCTTTTGTTTAACCAGTGGCGTCCTCGTTGAGCCACCCACCATTACAACTTCATTTATGTCAGATACTTTTAATCCAGCATCGGTTAAAGCGTTTTTACAAGCTGTTATTGTCTCGTTCACTTTAAGTAAAATCAGTTCTTCAAAAGTGCTTTTGGTAATTGCACATGGAATATCGCCAACAGTGCTGTTATAGATATTTTGAGAACTTAAAGCTTTTTTGGCTTCTTCAGCCTTTAACCGCAATTCCTGCAGGGGTAAATTTGGGGAGTTTTCGAGGTTATTTTGTTTAATCCAGTATTCTAAAATTGCGCGGTCGAAATCGTCACCGCCCAAAAAGGTATTGCCGTTAGTTGACAATACTTCGAAAATGCCGTTCTGTATTCTTAAAATAGATACGTCGAAAGTACCGCCTCCCAAATCATAAACTGCTATTGTCTTTTCTTCTTCGGGATTTAATCCAATTCCATAAGCAAGACTGGCTGCGGTCGGTTCATTTACAATACGTAACACATCAAGTCCTGCCAGTTTTCCGGCATCGCGGGTTGCCTGCCTCTGGCTGTCGTTAAAATATGCTGGGACGGTTATCACAGCTCTTGTAACAGGGGTTTTAAGTGCATGCTCTGCCCTTTCTTTTAATTCTTTTAATATTAAAGAGGATAATTCGATTGGGGTATAAAATTTATCTCCTACTTTAATTTTAACCAGGCTTTCTGAATTGTCGTCGATAACCTTGTATGAGAAGAAATCTTTATAGTTTTCGATATCCTGATAAGAACGGCCCAGTAGTCTTTTTACGGAAAATATGGTGTTTTGGGGATCTGAGATTAGATAGTTCTTAGCATCGTTTCCAACAACAACGCTTCCGTCACTATTAAAATGCACTATTGAAGGAACCAGTACGCCCTTGCCTGTGTCATTAATAACTTGAGGGTTGCCCTCCGGGTTAATAAAAGCTACCAGGCTGTTAGTGGTACCTAAGTCGATACCTACAATAATATCTTCTTTTTGAATAGAGCCAGTTGCAATATTTATAGAAATCTTAGCCATATTATATTCTTAGCAAAGGGCAAAGGTACTCAGTTTAGCACTATTCTGAAACTTCAGTCGGGATATAACTCCGGTATGACAATTGTGGTATATCAAATAAAATAAATCTATGGAAAATCAGGGAGTCAATAAAAAAATGCGGGTACATGCGCAAAATGTTGGCGGAACAAGCGAAAGCGAAGCTATAAAAGGGCATAAAGAACAAGAGGAGCCTTTTCAAAAAATGAATCAACCCAAGGGTTCTATGAGTAATAAACAAAGTAGCCGCAAAGTTCCCGGAGTGCATGCGGAAAACGTTGGAGGCACTGCGGCAGAAGGATAAATTCAAATTTTAATGATAAGGCGCATGGGTAAGGCGATAATTCAGTGAAAGAAGCATTGCGAAAACAGTAATAAAAGGTTTTTGTTTTGAGATATTCTTAATTATAGGCTTTTAAATTAAGTTTATATTAATGATTTGGTAATATAAGTCTAGTTGGTTATTAAACTTGTAAAAATTAGATTTTTTTGTTGGGATATTTGTAAAATAAGCTTCATGCTTTTACCTTTGTATCAACGATCCATTAAAAGATTGTTAATACACTGTAGGGTGGTGAAACTGGCAGACACACCTCCTTGTCTCGGTGGCGGAGATCATGGAAAATCCAGCAATGGGCTAACCACTCCTTGAAGGTTCGACTCCTTCCCCTACAGCTCCTTTCATATAATTTAGGTTTATAATTGGTTAGTTTGAGCAGGTGCCCATCACCTGCTTATTTTTTGTTTTGAAGTGTGGGTTTGTTGATAATAAAGAAACTAACGTGCTTTATACTTAATTCGGTTCTCGAAGTAGTAATTTAAAATTCCCTGATTTTATCAAAAATGATGTCTGATGTCAAATTGATGACAAGCTTTTCCATAAAATAGCCTCGTTTCTATACCTTTTGAAGATTTCTAATTTCACTCGTCCTCGCTAAACTTTAAGAAAATGGCGAAGGTAAATTATGATTACCCACTAAACCCAACTTGTACTAAACCACTTATCGCTGGAAAGAATCTTTCAGACCGCTGGTTTGTGTATTTCTACTACCAATACGGGAACATGCGTAAGCAATATAAAGTGTCCGCCGGACTTAATAACCGGGAAGATTCTCTAACTATCCGAAAAATGAAGGTATTGAAGGATTATTGCGGATCAAGCAAAAAACCGTTGAGTAATTAAATAATGAATTTATCACAACACAAAAAAGCCAGGGCTTTTCTTTACCCTGGCCGTATTATTAGATAGCCTCTTCTTTAAAAGGTAATTGGCGTACCGGATACATCCCAAGTTGGATTAACGGTAACTGTAAAGCCAACAGAAGCGTTTGCGGTTGCAGGGAATAAAGTGTAATTGGCAAAATGCGTTTGGTTCTTTAAAGAGAAAATGCAGAAATCGCTTTTATTAAGGATTTCCTTGAACAAGTTGTTAATAAACTCATTGCCTACATAATTGAACGCCATATAGCCATAAGTCCTGGACGCTCCTTTACTCTGGATGTTGGAAATGGTACTCTGAAAAAAGCCTTTCAAATTTTAATAAATCACATCAGGAATTTATCGCTCCTTTGTAAAAATTATAGGCAAGAAAAAAGAGCCAGTCTTTTGGACATGGCTCTACATCTACCTATGAAAAACATGTCCTCTTGGAAAGGACACTATTAATACGTAGATAAAGAATCGAATGTTACACTTTAAATAATTTAAAATGCAAGAAAAAATAATTCTTAAGATATCGGCGATTGGAATTAAAGGGCTGTTGGCGAAAGCCGCAGAAAAAGAGTCGATTATCCTAAACGAGTTATTGTCCAATAAAAAGATGGTCGAGGATATGCTTCAAAGCTATTACTTCAAATCCAGAGGAAGGATATTTGGTGTAAGGATTGAAAAGCCGGCTCTGAAGGATGGCTTCAATGGTGTTTTTAAGGTAAGTTATAGTATCGGGCACTTTAACGCATGTGCCGATGTTGATAGCCAGGAGGAAGAAAAAATGCTGATCACATTCAGTATCGATACCGAAAAAGCAGAAGCCATGTTGATAGGTGAATATTTTCCGGAACGAGAGCCAGATGAAATTTAAAAGCTATAGTATTGACTATAGCTCCATAATATCTTCATTCCAGAGCTCAGGTTTTTCTCTGATAAAAGTAGCCATCATATCAACGCATTCGGGTAAGTTGAGGTCTACAACTTCTACGCCATGCGACTCCATAAATTCCCTGGCTCCGTTAAAGGTTTGCGATTCGCCGACGATAACTTTGGGGATTTTAAATTGAACGATAGTACCTGCACACATAAAACAAGGCATCAGTGTCGAGTAAATTACCGTATCGCGATAACTGCCAATCCGGCCGGCATTGTTAAGGCAATCCATTTCGCCATGTAAAATAGGATTGTTTTGTTGCACACGTTTGTTATGTCCTTGCGCAATTACCTTACCGTTTTTTACTAACACAGATCCGATAGGAATGCCGCCTTCAGATTCCCCCTTTTTAGCCTCGTCAATAGCTAACTTCATAAATTCATCCATAAAAAGCTATTTAATTGTTAATGCCTTAATGTAGCAAATAAGTTTAAAAACCTAATGTTAAAACGGTGGTTATCCAATAAAATCATAATATGAAACCACATTCTGATGCTGAGATCATAAAACTGGCGGAAAGTAAAGAAAAAGAACCCGGTTTAATAAGAGATAATAAAATTGATATTGCGGTTGACCTTGAAGACAGCCATGGAACAGTACATACTTATGTTGTTACCTTTCAATGTAGCAGCACTGATAAAAACGATTGGAAGTTTTTGGAAATTAATGAGTTAAGTTCTTTGTAAAGGGACTGCACATTTTAGCCGGCAAAGCAAGTTTAAACGAATGAATTCGTATCTTTAATACTATATAGATTTAAAATATAAGGATTTAAGAAGCGTTAAAGCCTTTATAAACCTATCGTTTTTAATTCACTTAGTTTAGGCTATAATTAGAGTATATGAAATGGGCTTTTGTAATTCAGCAAAAGTTGAAAGCTGCTTTGCTGTTGTTAGGGATAATGTTTCTGGTAGTGTTATTTAACATTATAGAGAGGCATAATATAGAAGAGATGAATCGCTCAGTAAATTCAATTTATAAAGATCGATTGCTGCCGGCTGCAGATATTTTTCATCTAACGGATAATCTTTATAGCAAAAGGGTATTGATGGAACAGTACCTTATTTCTGAAAGTGTTGACGTGCATGAACTTCAAAAAAGCCTCGATATACACGATAGGAATATCGACGAATTAATTCGGCAGTTTGAAAAAACCTATCTGGTTGATAAGGAGTTGGTCTTTTTTAATCAGTTGAAAGCTGACGTAAGTGCATACAAAAGGCTTGAACAGGAAATAATAAGCCTGTGTGCGCAAAACTTACGAGCCGAAGCCAGTCTGTTATACCATCAAAGAGGCCAGCTTGCTTCGTCTGAAGTTATTAAACGCCTGTCTGAGCTTACTGAAATACAAACTCAAGTAGGAGGCGAGCTACTCAATAATTCAAAGGGCATACTTGCTAATTCTGACCTTTTATCCAGCTTGCAATTAATACTGGCAATGGGTATTGGCGTTATGGTTGTTGTTCTCGTTGCCGCCTCTAAAATTGCGAGACAGGTTCCCGGAAGTTTCAACTTAAACTAATTGTGCCCGAAAATTCTTATTCTTTTTTGCCGATTTCAACACTTTTTACTTCTTCAGAACGGTCTTTCTTAAAATCAAAAGATTTAAAGTCGTTTGTTTGAGGGAATTGTACGGTAAAAGAATCAAGAAAATCAATTTCAACCATCATGTTTTTTTCCGTAGTAAAGTCAATTACGTGTCCGCCTGCGTTTCTTTTGGCAGATATGAAATGGAAGTGATATCCGGTAATGTTGGCGCCTTCCATATAGGCTGGTAAATTATATCCCACAAAGTCGCCATCTAATGCCTTGTACTCAAAAAAGTGTTGTTTATTTAAAAGCTGTGCAAGCGGTGTATACGGTTTCTGATTTACAGGCGGGAATGCCCTGGTTTTAATATGTTTAAATTTCCCTTTCAGGTGAATGGCGTATATGCCAATGCTATTTGCGGTGATGCTATCCAATAGTGCTATTAGTGAAGTTTTATTATATTCAGCCGAGAGCTTAATGGCTTTATCTGCATGAAAATAGTTAACAACCGCAAAAGGTGTGAGCGATTTTGAATCAACTTCAAATGTTCTGCCTGTGTGCTGAGTCTGATAGATCTTTCCATCCAGAATTAATAATTCGCCGTCTAATTTGTCTGGAGCGCCTAACCCGAAATTTCCGTGTTGCTTTAGTTGCCAATATGGGTAGAAACCATCATATAAACCACCGATAAAAGCATTAGCGTGCCCGGCAGTAAATAGCTGGTTAAGGTTTTTTTGCTGGGCTTTGACTTGGGCGGAAATTAAGGCAAGCGATAAGAGAACTACGTTAAAGCGTTTCATTTTGAGAGTGTAGGTATAAGTTGATAGTAGATATTTCCATCAGGCGCTCAGGATGGGCAATTTCGGTGAATCCAAATTGTTTGTACAAGCCATGGGCATTTACCGTGGCAAGCATCCATCGTCTTAGCCCTTGCAGGCCAGGGTGGCTTTTGATAAATTCCATCAGTTTTTTGGAAACGCCTTTACTACGATATCGAGGAATTATAAAAACATCGGCGAGGTAAGCAAATGTTGCGCAGTCTGTAATAACTCGGGCAAAGCCGATTTGTACATCATCCAAATAAACTCCAAAACACAAAGAATTGTCTATTGAACGCTTTACTGTTTCTATGGGGATGTTTTTTGCCCAGTAAGATTCTTCACTTAAAAATTTGTGTACAAACTGAAGGTCGAGTTTGGCTTTATCAGTTGAAATAATTAGTTCAGGCATTATCTTAATTTATGTGGAGGCGAAAATTGAATCAAAACCGGAGCTAAAAAATGATCTTTAGCCCCGATTAAAAAATCTTAGTTCCTCATGTTGATATACTGTAAAGGCTGCCCAAAATCTTCGCCACGGCAAACTGCAATTACAGACTGTAAATCATCAATCTTTTTAGCCTGAACTCTAACCTGGTCGTCCATGATTGAGGCTTGAACTTTTAAGCCGCTATCTTTAATTTTCTTCACAATTTTTTTAGCAACTTCCTTATCAATGCCTTCTCTTACCTTAACTTCTTTGCGTAACATATTGCCAGAAGCGTACTCCTCTTTGCCCATGTCTAATGCCTTAGGGTCAATGTGTTGCTTCACCATGCGACTAATAATTGAGTCGATAATGGCTTTAAGGCGCATGTCGTTTTCAGTTACTATGGTTATTTCGCTGGTTTTCTTGTCCAGCTCTATCGTACTTTTAGAGTCATTGAAGTCATATCGGTTCAGTATTTCTTTTTTGGCGTTATTTATGGCGTTATCAAGCGTTTGAGCGTCAATTTTACTTACAATATCAAAAGATGGCATATAGATTTATTTGAGGTTTTAAAAATATGTCGATACATTTAATATTAAAACAAATTTGTTAACAATTGTATTTTATTATCAAAAAGCATGGCCAAAAGTAAACCAGAATTAAAAAAGCCTGCAAAAAAAGGCCTGAAGAAAGCAGCCCGGAAACAGCTGCAAAGTGGTATTGCCGAAAAATTTTTAGATGCAGTTACCAATTTAGGCCATGATGCAGAGCGTATTGCAAAGGATATAAAAAAGATAAGCAAGCAGCTTGCAGAGAAGCTCTCGGAAAAGATTAAAGAAGCTAAACAGCCTGAAAAGAAAGCCGGTAAAAAGCGAGGCAAGACGCTTCTGAGAGAAATAGATGAAACGCCCAAAAAGGCAATTAAGATCAGTAAGGCTGCAAAGGTTGTTGCAAAAGTTGCAAATAAGGGAAAACGCCAGGCAACCGACAGAGATGTGATATTTCCAAAGGCTGGAGATCAGCTTAAAACAGTGAAGAAACCTGCCGCCAGGAGGGGTTTTAAAGCTACTATTACAGAAGATATTGTTGCAGCATCCCCTGCTAAACCTGTAAGCACACGTGAAAGAAGGGCGGTTTTTGAAAGTTCTGAAAATGCCGAAGTAGGCAAGCACACTAATGGCAGGCGAGGAAGAAAGGCCGCACCTGATACCCAGGCAAAAGTTGCAGAGTCCAAACCTGCTGCTACAGGCAGAAGGGGGAAGAAAGTAGCTTCTGAAGCTCAGCCTAAGGCGGCACAAACCAAATCAACCAGTGGCAGAGGCAGGAAACCCAAAGTTGAAAATGGAGCAAAAGATGTAAATCAGGAAGACACAGCAAGAATTAATACCGAGGGAGCAAGTACCGATACTGCAAACAACGAAACGACAGAATAGGCAATATTAAGAGCACATAGCAATTAATATTAAGTTAACATTATTTTATACAGTTTTGCGGTCCCGGCTAAATCGTTGGGACTGTTTTATTTTTCTCCATGCCTAAGCAAAAAACGCTTTTTACAAATCGTGAAATCAGTTGGCTATTCTTTAATGAAAGAGTATTGCAAGAGGCTGCGGATAAATCTGTCCCCTTGATTGAACGCATTCGGTTTCTTGCAATTTTTTCATCAAACCTTGATGAATTCTATCGGGTAAGGGTCCCTACGTTAAACCGTCTGGCCAATGTTAACACCAAGGCTAAGGAATTATTCGGTTACAATCCCAAGAAAATACTTAAAGAAATCAAAAATATTGTGGTTAAGCAGGAACGGCGATTTAACCATTTATATGAGGATGAGATTATAAAGGAGCTGGCGCAGGAGAAGATATTTATTATTAATGAAAGGCAGTTAAACGTGGCCAGGGGCGAGTTCTTGCGTAAATATTTTCGCGAGAAGCTTCTTTCTACATTGGTGCCTGTTTTATTAGAGGATGATAAGCCCTTCCCGGAGTTAAAAGACCGGGGAATCTATTTTCTGGTGAAGTTTGCTAAAGGCGATGAGAAAGTAAAGTATAGCCTTATTGAAATACCAACTGAAAGCCTTAACAGGTTTGTTGTCCTGCCAGAAACAAACGACCTTAAATTTATTATCCTACTGGATGATATTATAAGGTACTGCCTGGATGACATTTATTTTATTTTTGATTATGATGAAATTGAGGCTTATTCCATCCAGGTAACCCGTGATGCTGAGTTGGAACTAGACCGTAACGTAAGCGAAAAATTTATCGAATCGCTTACAAAAAGCCTCCAGAAGCGTAAAAAAGGCAAGCCAATGCGGCTGTTGTATGATAATAACATGCCTTTGGACATGCTTACCTATCTGGTTGATAAACTTAACCTAAGTGCAGACGGCTTGATACCTGGTAACCGCTATCATAACTTTAAGGACTTTATCAGTTTTCCTAACGTGGGACGAAAGGAACTGGAATATCCCCGAGAGCCAGTGCTGGAGGTTAAAGGGCTTGATTCAAGCAAAAGTATTTTTAACCAGATCGCCAAAAGAGATTATCTTATCAACCTGCCATATCAGTCTTTTGATTATATCATACACTTTCTTCGCGAGGCAGCTATCGACCCGAAGGTTACCGAGATACATATTACTCTTTACAGGCTCGCTCAAAATTCCCGCATCATTAATGCGCTGATTAATGCTGCCAAAAACGGCAAGCGTGTAAATTGCCTGGTAGAACTAAAAGCCAGGTTTGATGAAGAAAATAATATCAAATGGACTAACCGCCTCGAGGAAGAGGGCGTAAATGTGAATTATGGCTTGCTCGACTATAAAGTACATTCCAAGATTTGCTTAGTGACCCGCAAAGAGAAGGGGAAATTTGTGTTTTATGCTAACCTGGCAACTGGCAATTTTAATGAAAAAACTGCTGGGTTATATTGCGACCATAGCCTATTTACAACCAATGAAGAGATTACCACCGAGTTGAAAAAACTCTTCCGTGGGCTGGAAAAAAAGGTTTTTTATAAGGGCTATAATTGTTTAATTGTTTCCCCTTTAGAAACAAGAGAAAAAATATATGCTTTAATAGATGAGGAAATAAAGAATGCAAAAGTCGGGAAAACCGCTTATATGATTTTTAAAATGAACAGTTTAGCAGATGAGGGCATGATTGAAAAATTATACGAAGCGAGCCAGGCAGGCGTTAAAATTCGGATGATCATCCGCGGGATGTGTTGTTTGGTACCCGGAGTTCCAGGGCTAAGTGAGAATATTGAGGTAATCAGTATTATTGATAAATACCTGGAACATGCCAGGGTTTGGATTTTTGGCAATGGAGGCGATGAGAAAATTTATCTTTCTTCGGCAGATTTCATGACTCGCAACCTTGACCATAGAGTAGAAGTAGGTTTCCCGATTTTAGACGCCCATGTGCGCAAGGAGATTCGCGATATTATTAACATTCAACTGAAGGATAACACTAAAGCCAGGCAGATAGATGGCCTGAACAACAATAATTATCATAAAGATAAATCTAAGGTGGATTATAGAGCTCAAATTGATACCTATACTTACCTTAGGCATAAAACTTATTAAACTTGAGATACGCTGCTATTGACATTGGTTCTAACGCTGTGCGTTTACTGATTGCCGACATAATTGAAAACGGAAAAGAGGTTTCTTTTAAAAAAAATAC
>CBIHNR010000142.1:0-14738 GCA_966211215.1 uncultured Pedobacter sp. | reverse complement strand
TAGGCATCATAAAGTGGGCATTCCCTATTTGCAGATGCATTATATCGCCCTCTTGGGCATTAAATCGCTGGGCATCTTTGTCAGACATTGCTAGGTAAGGCCTGGGCGACAATTCTTCAATTCCCCTGGTATAAACACTCAATTCCTCTGAGCCGAAAATATGCGGCAATGGTAGCAGAAGCCACTCTCCCTCCAGGGCCTTAAATGCCTCTGGGATTGAATTCTTAAAAGAGTACTTAAATTCTGATGATTCCCTAAATAATCTTATTCCTTGAGAGCCTTTTAACGGGCCTCCCACTTCGGTTTGATATTTATGAGAAGCCTGATTGGAATTCCATCCCGGCGACCAGAAGAAAGGAGTCAATGGCGCAGGCGGAATTCCCTTAAAGCCTTCCATAGTAAATGACAAGGCCGAGTCAGGATCTTCAGGCGGTTTTGGCTCACTGACGTTGATATTTGCCAGAATCGCTGTGCGCCCACTGAAGCGCTGAGTTTCGCGGGGTATTTTCTGCCCTGCAATGCGATATTCGGCCGGAGGCGAAACTTTTTCAACTCCAGCGAATTGCGGATGGCTGTTGACTAAAGCTTCTAACACCTCTTCGGGAGATTTCCATGTCACTCCACCTTTCTTCAACAAACTGATTTCATTTAGCCAACGCCAGCTCTCCAATATATTTTCGCTTTTCGGGCTAAAAACCTGGAAGAATCGCTGCGCCCTTCCTTCATTATTGATTAATGTCCCATCTCCTTCTGCAAAACTGGCTACCGGGATTAGTACGTTTGCGAAATTGGTAGTAGAGTTGTTAAGATAGTCAAGCGTTATTACGTTTTCGAAAGAACGCAGAAACTTACTTACATTTTCTTCTGCTCCGCTTCTGTAAAGATCATTTTCGAGAATGATTGCCGCTCTGGGATTATTTTCATCTAAAGATTTAGTGTATGATTTACCACCTAATAGCGCCAATCCTAGTGAATTGCAATGTGGAAGAATAAAACAAAGGTCCGTCCGTCGTTCTGCTAATTTTAAAGCTACCGCGATGTTAAAAGCCGCCTTAATAACCGACTGATTTAAACAACTTGTACCAGTAATTATGAGCGGCCGCTTAGCCGATGTGAGGCTGGTAGCAATACTTTTCACCAACTTGGCCGATTCCTCATCCAGATCATCGACTGCGGGACTATTATTGTCAAGCACGTTGGCAATTGCGTATCCTATCCGGGCAATGTCATCTGGAGCAGCATGGAATGTTCTTGCTGCGATTTCGTCCAGTTTTGTTTTCACCGGATAAAAAATGAAGCAGTCTTCCTTTTCCTGTTGAATTAATTCGCGCCGGGCAGCATCATGCCAACTTGGAATGCCTAGTCCCTGCGTTTTTTCCAGCGGCTTGTTTTGAACTGCCTGCCGCAGGGATAGGGCCAGCCTCGGGGCCGAATTTGTGACATCCTCGCCCAATATGAGAATACAGTCTGCCTCCTCTGTTTCTTTTAATGATGGTGTATGGATTTGTCCGGAATTAAGGATATCAAGTATAAGAGCCATTAAGTCCGACTCAGTTTCTGAAATACCCTGATAAAAATTTTCCTGGCCGACAAGCTGCATCAATGCAAAGTTGGATTCTAGCGAAGCCCTCGGCGACCCAATTCCTACCACCCCTTCCCCACCATTAATTATATCGGCTAATTTTGCCAACAGGGTTTCTTTGTTAACCACATCGGGATGATTGCCACGAATTAGAGGCTGAGTGATGCGATTTATGCTGTTTACAAATTCATAACCAAACCGGCCTCGGTCGCAAATAAAATAGCCATTTACTTCACTATTAAACCTGTTGGTAATTTGCCGCAATTCGCCATATCGTTCGCCGGCAATAACGTTGCAACCTAGGCTACAGTGCTGGCAAATAGACGGTGACGCTGTTAAGTCCCATTTGCGGGTATAGTGTTCTTTTAGGGTTTTGTCAGTAAAAACTCCAGTGGGACAAACTTCGGCAAGGTTGCCACTAAATTCGTTTTCCAAAACGCCATCTTTTTCGCGGCCGAAATAGACATTATTATGAGCCGCGAATACATCCAGGTCTTTGCCGCCAGCATAATCTTTATAAAATCGGACACAACGGTAGCATTGAATGCAGCGGTTCATCTCATGGTTTAGGAAGGGGCCCAGATACTGGTTATTATAAGTGCGTTTAGGAAAATTATAACGGCGGTAATTATGCCCCGTCATTACAGTCATATCCTGTAAATGGCAACTTCCTCCCTCGTCGCAAACCGGGCAATCATGCGGGTGGTTTGTCATGAGTAGCTCAATAATGCCAGCTCTGAATGCTTTTGCTGCCGGATCGTTAACCGATAAATACAAATTATCCCGGGCACCCTCCATGCAGGCCATTACCAGCCTTCCCCTTGTGTCTTCGGCATCTTTAAAAACTTTTATAGCACACTGGCGACAGGCACCTACCGAGCCCATTGCCGGATGCCAGCAAAAGTAAGGCAAGTTGAAGCCAAGGCTCAAACAAGTCTCAAGCAAGTTTTTGCCTGCCTGCACTTCAAAGGGTTTGTTATCTATGTAAATGATAGCCATTGCCTGTATTTACCCTCCAGGGACAACATTTTTCGTTTATATGCCGTTCAAAATCATTTCTAAAGTACTTAAGGGCGCTTTGCAGGGGCTCCATTGCACCAGGAGCCAATGCACAAAAAGTGTTTCCGGGCGCCATCATCCGAGTATGCATTTCAAGTAGTTCGATATCTTGCGGGCGGCCAGTTCCTTGCTCTAATGAAAGGAGGATTCGCTCTGTCCATGGCAATCCTTCCCGGCAGGGCGTACACCAACCGCAGCTTTCCTGCGCAAAAAAATGTTCCAGATTATGCACAAATCCAACCGGGCAGGTTCTATCATCAAGAATTACCATTGTGCCAGTTCCTAACCTGCTGCCTGCCGCCATAACAGATTTATAGTCCATTTTAACATCAAGGTGCTCTTCAACCAAGAAATCGGTAGAGGCTCCGCCGGGCAAAACCCCTCGAAACTTGTAACCGCTTTTCATTCCGCCTGCATGCTCCTCGATCAGTTCGCGGACCGTAGTACCCATGGGTAGTTCCCAGCATCCCGGCTTGTTTACCCTACCACTTACGCCATAGAGCTTGGTGCCCGCATCCTCACTTTTACTTAATCCTTTAAACCATGCTGCGCCATGATTTACAATATGAGGAAGGTTGCTAAGCGTTTCTACATTATTGACAATGGTTGGCTTGCCAAACAAACCACTAACCTGCGGAAAAGGCGGCTTTGTCCTCGGCGTAGCCCGCTTCCCTTCCAGTGCATTTAAAAGGGCGGTTTCTTCGCCACACATATACCGGCCAACGCCAGTATGAATGCGCATTTCGAGGTTAAAACCTGAGCCTAAAATATTTTTACCGAGGTAGCCGAAATTATAGGCTTCATCAATAGCCTGGCTAAGTAGGCGGGCTGCTTTTTTATATGCCCAACGTAGAAAAACGTAGGAAATATTTGCCTGGATGGCGTAGGCAGCAACAATCATCCCTTCAATTAGCTGATGAGGGTTCCCTTCCAGAAGCATCCGGTCTTTAAATGTGCCAGGCTCCATTTCATCGGCATTTGCAACCAAATATTTAGGAAAAGGGACTTCGCCTTCCATAGGCACAAAGCTCCATTTCATGCCGGTGTTAAAGCCTGCCCCGCCACGGCCTTTTAAGTCTGAATCCTGCACCAGTTTCGTTATCTCCGGCGGAGCCATCGTTTTCAATGCCTTATGCACAGCCGCATATCCACCACGCTGCTCATATTCCTTTAGGTGCAACGGAGCGCGGCTTAAGTTGATATGCTGTGTTAAAGGCCTTTCCATGGTTTAGAGATATTCTTTGAGAATTTCATCCAGCTTATCGGCTGTTACATCCTGATACAAATCATTATTAATCATTAGAGCCGGAGCATGATTACAGGTGCCCAGGCAGGCATTGGGCAGCAAGGTGAAACGATCATCACTGGTAGTTTGCCCAAATTTTATATTCAGCCGGATCTGCAATTGTTCATATAAGCCCTTGTATCCCATTACATAACAGCTAATACTATCGCAAAGAAGAATTATGTTCCTGCCCACCGGTTTCCTGAAAATGAGGTTGTAAAAAGTCGCCACGCTATCCAATTCTTCAGGTGACATTTCCAAAAACTCAGCTATTTCATGAAGGCTTTCATCAGAAATCCACCGCCGCCGATGTTGTACAATCTTAAGCGCTTCGATACAAGCAGCCTTTCTTGTAGGAACCAGGGCTATTTCTTTTTCTATCTCCTGCATTTCCTCCTGTGTTAACTGATGGTTTATGGTTGCCATGCGATTTTATGTTTATTTTAGCTATTAGCTGTTAGCCGGTTAGCTGTTAGCTCATTGCAGATAGCTTATTGCTGATAGTTCATAGCTAATTGCTCATTGCTAATTGCTCATTGCTCACACCTCATTGCTCACACCTCATTGCTCACTGCTAACAGCTAATTGCTCAAAGCTCACACCTCAAAGCTCACTGCTCACACCTCATAGCTCACAACTAAATAAAAGTCGTTTGCTCCAATGGTAGTTTCTCATACCATACCTCTACCTCGTTGCCATCGGGGTCACTGAAAAACACGTAAGGCTCTCCCGGGCAAAACTCTCCGCGGCTGCTGATTTTGCCACCTGCAGCCTCAATCTCTTTAACTAGATCGTTAATGTCTTCGTCCCTTATCAGCCTAAAGCCAAAGTGAAGGATGTTGCTTCTATGCCCGCGATCTTCGGATACCTCTTCAAACACCAAAATATCATGAGTATGCGGAGTTTGGGCTTGAATAAAACCTTCTGAACGGTACATTTCCCTGATTCCAAAAATTTTATGGTAAAAATCAAACGACCTTTGGGCGTCGTTAACTAAAAGTGCTATGTGGGTTAATCCGTAAGTCTTTATCATGGCCATATCCTCCTGTTCCTGGATTAATTTATCTGTCTATATCTGCCAAAACGTAATCCATACTCCCTAAAATTGACAGTAAATCCGCCACTGTATATCCTTTACTGATATAAGGCAGCATCTGCATATGCGGAAACGATGGCGTTCGAATGCGCACCCTGTAAGGTGACGTATTGCCATCGCTAATCAGGTAATAACTATTGCAGCCCTTGGTTGCTTCAATGCAACTCATGGCTTCGCCCGGTGGAATAACCGGCCCCCAGCTTACTCCCAAAAAGTGGGTAATAAGTGTTTCAATATCCTCCATAGTGTGCTTTTTTATAGGAGGCGTTGTTAAGGGATGGGTAGCTTTATAATCTCCTGCGGGCATATTCTTAAGGCACTGTTCAATTATTCGCAAGCTTTGCCACATTTCTTCAACCCGCACCTGCGCACGAGCATAACAATCGCCATTTTGTGCTATAGGAATTTCAAAATCAAAATTTTCATACCCAGAATAGGGCCTTTTTTTACGAAAATCCCATTCCAGGCCGCAAGCCCTTAAACCAGGTCCGGTTACTCCCCACTCTATCGCTTCTTCAAGAGTGTAAATTCCAATGCCAACGGTACGG
Source organism: uncultured Pedobacter sp. (assembly GCA_966211215.1). Lineage (GTDB taxonomy): Bacteria > Bacteroidota > Bacteroidia > Sphingobacteriales > Sphingobacteriaceae > Desertivirga. The sequence goes on along the minus strand of CBIHNR010000142.1, from coordinate 9,168 downwards.
GCTTTAAAAATGCTGTTCTGCATCACCATCTGCTGGTATTCTTTCAGTCTTTTGGGGAAGTAAGAAACAAAATCGGATACCAGCTTATCCCAGCCCCGAGGCAAATCCTGGGCAAGGCCACCAATTCTGAACCAGTTAGGATGCATGCGGGCACCACAAACTGCTTCAACAATATCAAAAACCTTTTCGCGGTCGGTAAACATGTAAAACACTGGCGAAAGCTGGCCTAAATCCTGCGCGAAAGTGCCGTACCAAACCAAATGACTTGAAATGCGGAAGAGTTCGCAAAGCATTACCCTGGATACCTTTGCCCGTTCGGGAACCTCAATACCTGCTAGCTTTTCAACTGCAAGTAAATAGGCCAGGTTGTTCATCACGCCGCCGAGGTAATCTATTCGATCGGTATAGGGTATATAAGAATGCCAGGACTGCCGCTCCCCCATCTTTTCCGCACCGCGGTGGTGAAAACCAATTTCGGGTACCGCATCAACAATATCTTCGCCATCTAATTGAAGAATTATACGCAACACTCCATGTGTGCCGGGGTGTTGTGGGCCAAGGTTCAGGAACATAAAATCAGCATCCTCGCTGCTTCTTTTCATCCCCCAATCTTCTGGCCTGAACTCCATAGCAGCTTGCTCGGCGTCCACTTTTTCATCCCATAATTTAAAAGGGCCCATTTCTGTAGCCCTTGCGGGATGCTCCTTTCTTAGCGGGTAGCCCTGCCAGGTTAAAGGCATCAAAATTCGCTGCAGATGTGGATGCCCTTCGAAGCGGATGCCAAACATATCGTATACTTCACGTTCATACCAGTCGGCATTTTTCCAAAGCCCGGAAATTGACGGCAACGATGGAAAATCCCCTTCCAGGGCAACTTTTATCCTGACAAAACTATTTCTATCGTATGAAAATAAATGATAAACAAGAGTGAACCCCGATGACGCTACGCCGTTTCCAGACGCTTTAACCCGCTCATCAATGGCACATAAATCATACAGGAACAAAAATGGCGGCTTCGCCTGGTGTTTAAGAAAACCAAGCACTTCTATAATTTTTCCTTTGCCAACCCACAAGCAAGGTATTCCGTCAGCACTGAACTGCTGAGGGCCAACCGATTCGCCAAAATGCAGAACCAGTTCATTAACCAAGCTTGAATCGTTGTCCATCCTTTATAGGGTTTGAAGGGTTTATTTAGACATATCCGCTATATCTGATCGGGAGGTAAATAGCTGCTTTGCGATTTACGTTCATCCCGTTTTAAATCTTTGATAGACACTTTATCAGGCATCACTACTCCCTGGTCATCAAGCACCCAGCTTAGTGGCCTCTTTTCCATTCCCACCTTATCCCGCAACAACGTAAGTCCATACATAAAAGCATCTGGCCTGGGCGGGCAGCCTGGTACGTAGACATCAACCGGTAAAAATTTATCTACTCCTTGTACCACGCTGTAGATATCATACATCCCGCCAGAATTTGCGCACGAGCCCATGGAAATTACCCAGCGGGGTTCCATCATCTGCTCATAAAGCCGTTTTATAATCGGTGCCATTTTAACAAAAACAGTTCCGGCAATAACCATAACATCAGCCTCCCGAGGGGTACCTCTGATTACTTCTGCCCCGAAACGAGCCACGTCATACTTACTGGTTATACTGGTAGCCATTTCCACAAAACAGCATGATAAGCCAAAATGAAAAGGCCAGATAGAGTTCTTTCGCCCCCAGGCTAATAGGCCTTCAACGGTCGACAGCATGATGCTTTGCTTCATGGTTTCCTCGTAAGAGCTGTTTCCTTTAACAACTGCCTCTGGAGAATCCGCTTTGCTTAGCCACCATTTCATATTCAATCTTTTTTAGCTTTTAGCTGATGATATGCTTTTAATATTTTTTTGCCATTGGGGCCGAAATCTAAAGCTCCAATTACCCACTCGTAAACCAGAACTGCCGCTAACAATGCGATGAATACCAGCATGGCCAAGTATCCGGGCCATCCTAAATCCTTAAAAGCCAATGCCCAAAGAACTATAAACACAGCTTCCACGTCAAAAATCACAAACATCATGGCTACCAGGTAAAACTGTGCCGAAAACCGTATCCGCGTTTCGCCTGTACCCACAATTCCCGATTCGTAAGGTTGCCCCGTTGCCCTTTCTTTATGCCGTTGGCCAAGAAAGTAGGAAATAGTGATAATGGCAGTTATAGCGATAAGCACCAAAGCCCCGTAAACCCAAAAGGGCCATAATGGACTAGCGGCTGTATGTGCTTCGTGCGCATTCATATTGTATAAAGGCAAGTCAACTATTTAGAAGCCTGATGTGCAGAGCAGGTAGAATTATTCTGGCTGGCCGGTGATATAATGCTCTAAATTTTCTATGATGAACCTTTGCTCATCGATAATAAATTTAACCACGTCGCCTATGGAGATAATGCCTGCAATTACGCCATCATCCACCACAGGCAAATGCCGGATGAACTTGTTAGTCATCAGTTTCATGCAATCTTCAATGGTAGTGTTAGATGTAACGGTAACTGGATGGTCATCCATTATTTCACCGACAAGGGTATCCTTCGATGATTTTCCTTGTAGTATCACTTTACGGGCGTAATCTCTTTCTGTAAAAATCCCCACCAGTTTACCATTACGCGTAGCCAGTAACGCGCCTATATTTCTATGGCACATTAGCTCTAGGGCATCATAAACTGTGTATTCTGGAGAAATTGAGAAAGTATTACCGGGTTTATTTTGCAAGATGTTCCAAACTTTTCCCATGGTAACTCCCTTCTGCTAGGTATTGGCCAGCTATATAAATATGTTTATTTTACTATAAGAAAAATAGCAGCAAGATTGTTTTAGAGGGAATAAAATTCGGTCTAGTTTTCTCATTATCAATAAGATTACCGAAATACTTTACAGATTGCCAAAAGATGCTTAAGCCTCAAAGCCAAAACGCCCCCGGCTTTTGCCGGAGGCATTTAATATCTATATTTAAGTTTTATCTATGCCGTTGCTTTAACCAGGCAGGCATCTATGGTTTTTAAAAGATGGTATAAATCAAAAGGCTTAGAGATGAAGAAATCGCAGCCATAATTTCCCAGTGATTCAAACACCCGTGGAAAACCCGACATAATTATTACCGGTGTGTGTTTGGTTAGTGGGTTTACTTTAATCTGATGACAAATTTCACCTCCGTTTATCTCTCCAACCAAATAATCTAAAAGAATAACATCTGGCTTGTACTCTAAAATTTCATGGATAGCATTTTTACTGGTGTTAATAGTTTTCACATGAAAGTTCTCGTAATTCAAGGCCTCCTTCGCCATTTCTAAAATGGCCTCATCATCATCCATTATTAGTATCCTTCTCATAATTACAAACTTAGGTATTTAAACCTTTGCCTATATTCCCAAATAAGTCAAAATTTGTTTACAATTTATGGGTTTAGGCAAACTCAAGACTTTGTACTGGAAACAAGGCAAAATGTTCAGGTTTTATAGCTAATTTTTTTCTAAATAAACGAAAAACGGGCCAATGGCCCGCTTAGTGTTGATAAATTTTTAAACAATTAACTGTAAATCAATTACTCTTCCCAGATTACAACCTCTGCTGGATTTAGGTTTTTCTGGCCGATTAGGATTTTCGCCTTATCGCCCATTGGCACCTGGTGAGTACTTGATGAATAATTTAATCCGAACCACAATCCATCCCGGTATTCAACCAACAGGCCTTCCGGTAATGAAAGAGTTGGCACCTTTGCCTCCCCGAAAATCTTTCTTAAGGCCTCTTTCTCCAGTTGCCCATCATCAGAGTCGGCACCAATGTAAGTCACAGTGCCTTTGCCAGCTTTGCGATGAATAACAGAAGCTTTGCCCTTATAAAATTGATCGTTATAACTAGCCCAAACACTGGCATTAGAAGGTTCTATAATATCTGCCCAATTATTCCAGCTAAACTCTTTACCGCCCATGCCAACTTTAGCCATTAAGCCAGATGGAAGCATATCAAAGTATATCTCCTTTGCACCAATCAGGTCCAGAATTGGCTTCTGGAAAGATGCCTCCCATAAATGAGCCTCGCGGTCCTTTTGTCCGGTGCGGCAAGTAAGCACCAGGTGGCCGCCCCCTTCTACGTATTTTTTCCAACGTGCTACCAAATTGTTATCCAATAGCTGGTAGGCTGGCACTACTAAAAATGGATATACCGAAAAGTCTTTCGATTCATCAATCACATCAACCGGGGCGCCTAAAGATTTTAAGCCATCATAATAACGCTCCATGTGGTCGGTATACTTCCATTGATTAGTTTGTGGCTGATATTCCGTCTCCCAGCGGCTATCAGGGCTGTATAAAATAGCCGTTTTACGCTGCGCCATAACTGCTGGCAATTTTGCATCCGGATTGATTTCTTTTTGAAGGCTTTTAAGTTCTTTGATAACCTTTACATATTCATCTCCAGAGCGGCTAACGGTAATACCATCGGTTTTCATAATTCCATAATGATATTGCTCACCGCCAGATAATGGCTGCCTGAAACGGTAGTTACAAACAAATTTATTGCCGCCGGCCATCACATGATACATCCAAAGGCGTACAATTCCTGGCATAGTTTGCGGATTAAAAAGCCCCCAGTTTACCTGGCCTGGCTGTAACTCCATAACACCACTTAAGCCATTTATTGACCGGAACAAATCATTGGATATACCTATGCTGTTAGCAAAACCCATTCTGAAGCCTTGCTCTCCATGTCCGGCATCATAGCCGGCTACCAGGTATTTTGTATAACTATGCACATCCAATGCCTTCATTCTTAGCGGATCTACGGGCGAATAAGTAGGCATAAGGTTAGTAGTTATCCATTGGTTAGGCTGTACATACTTGCGTAAAATATCTTTCTGCCTTACCACAAAGCTAGCAGCCTCATCAGCCGTAAATCGTTTAAAGTCCAGCATTGCATGCGGATTAGCCTGCTGCACCAATTCCTTTGGGTTTGGAATACGCACCTGGCCAAAGTTATTGTATGACTGGCTCCAGAAGGCATTACCCCATACTTTATTAAGAGTATCAATACTTTTGTATTTATTTTCCAGCCAGCGGCGGAACGAAGCCTGTGCATTTTCGCTATAGTCGTATGCGTCGCCATAATGTGAAGGCTCATTGTCTATTTGCCATCCCCAAACGGTTTTATTATTTCCGTAACGTTTGGCAAGTAGCGTTACCATTTTATCTACATAATCCCAATACACCTTACTGGACCATGATGCTTGCTGGCGTGCCCCATGTTGGATAACCCGGCCAGCCCCATTTACCATTAACACATCCGGATGTTTTTGCGTTAACCAAGCTGGAGGCGTTGGCGTTGGGGTACATAAAACAACTTTTAGCTTATATTTTTCCGCGAGGGCAATGGATTTATCCAGCCATTCAAAATTATACTTGCCTTCTTCAGGCTCTAAGGTAGACCAGGCGAATTCGCCGAAGTGTGTAAACTCAAATCCAAGTTCAGACATCTTTTTTATGTCTCTTTCCCAATTCGATTCGGGCCATTGTTCTGGATAATAGTAACTACCCACCTGCATCACGTCTTTTTTGTCAAAGAATTTCGCCGGATTTTGTGCATTTGCCGAAAGCGGTAACAAAGAACTAAAGGCTAATGCCGCAGCTATCAATTTGCTGGCATTCTTTTTCAGGAAATTAATGGAATTAACTTTTTTAGGCATAATTATTTAAGTGGTTAACGAGGTATAAAAAGCAAGTATCAGCTTTTTATACTTAAATCTCATACATAAGAAAAAACTTTTGTGTGCTTAATACACTAAGACACCTAAAAACTTTAAATCATACTCAAAGTACTGATATTTTTTTTCGGCTGATAGAAATAGAAACAGCCACTATTTGAGAACTCCAAGACCTTTACCCACTTTTATAAAGGCATCAATTGCTTTGTCTAAATGTTCGGTTTCATGGGCTGCCGATAATTGCACCCGTATTCTTGCTTTATCTTTTGGAACAACCGGATAATAAAACCCTATCACATAAATGCCTTCTTCGAGCATGCGGGCAGCATACTGCTGGGCTAACCTGGCATCATAAAGCATTACCGGAACTATAGGGTGCGTACCTTCCCTTATGTCAAAACCAGCTTCTGTCATCTTTTGCCTAAAATAAACGGTATTTTTCTCCAACTTATCTCGAAGTGCTGTTGAATAGCTTAGCATATCCAGAACTGCAATGGATGCGCCAGTGATGGCCGGTGCCAAGGTGTTTGAGAAAAGGTAGGGCCGAGAGCGCTGCCTTAACAAATCAATAATTTCTTTTCTGCCCGAAGTGAATCCACCTGACGCGCCTCCAAGAGCTTTTCCAAGGGTTCCGGTAATGATATCTACTTTATCTATCACATTGTGGTGCTCATGCGTCCCTCTTCCGGTTTTGCCGATAAAGCCGGTACAATGACTGTCATCAACCATTACCATGGCAGCATATTGATCCGCCAGGCTGCATATCTTATCTAATTGAGCAATGGTGCCATCCATGCTAAAAGCGCCGTCGGTAACGATAATACGGTGCCGCTGCGACTGGGCTTCTTTTAGTTTTTCTTCCAAATCTTCCATATCATCATGCCTGTAACGATATTTTTGTGCCTTACATAACCGAACACCATCTATAATAGAAGCATGGTTAAGCTCATCAGAAATTATCGCATCCTCCTCTGAAAACAACGGCTCGAAAACTCCCCCATTTGCATCAAAAGCAGCGGCATACAAAATTGTGTCTTCTGTACCAAGAAAAGCAGAAAGTTTTGCCTCCAGTTCCTTATGAATATCCTGAGTACCGCAGATAAACCGCACAGACGAAAGCCCATACCCCTTGTTATCAAGGACGTTCTTTGCTGCTTCAATCACTTTTGGATGGGAAGACAAGCCGAGGTAATTATTGGCGCAAAAATTTATAACCTCCTGGCCTCCCTGCACCACTATCGCTGCACCTTGTTTAGAAGTTATTATTCGTTCCTTTTTATATAAGCCTGCTTCTTCTATTACCTGTAATTCCTTTGCTAATTGATCTTTTAGTGTATACATCTTAAGTTTTGGGTTAAAAGAAATTATCGGCTAATGACATTGAGTTAAAGGCCGGGTTTTAAAAATGGGTACTGATAATTTTTAGGAGGATTAAAATTTTCTTTAATAGCTCTTGGAGACACCCAACGCAAAAGATTAATCATCGAGCCCGCTTTGTCGTTAGTGCCAGAGCCCCTGGCACCACCGAAAGGTTGCTGTCCAACAACCGCGCCTGTACATTTATCATTAATGTAAAAATTGCCAGCTGCGTTCCGCAAAGCATATGACGCTTTTTCGACGGCATATCTATCGTTACCAATAAAAGCACCTGTCAAAGCATATGGTGAAGTTGAATCAACCGTTTTTAAGATATCGTCAAACTCATCATCATTATATATATATACGGTAAGAATAGGACCGAACACTTCCTCGCACATTGTAACGTATTGAGGATTTTTGGCCTGAAGAAGCACCGGCGGAATAAAATAGCCTTTAGATTTATCATAGCTTCCACCGGCAATAATTTCAACGTCGGGACTTTTTTTAGCAGCTTCTATATAAGCAACAATCTTATCGAAGGCTTTCTCCTCAATCACCGCATTAATAAAATTCGAAAAATCTTCCGCTGGCCCGGTCTTAATCTCGGCAAGATCTCGTAATAAATTTTCCTTTATCTGCGGCCAAAGGGAGTTGGGCAGGTAAGCCCTGGAAGCAGCCGAGCACTTCTGGCCCTGATATTCATACGCCCCGCGAATTAAGGCAGTGCTGGCCACCTCTACATCTGCCGAAGAATGCACTAATATAAAGTCCTTACCGCCGGTTTCACCAACAATGCGAGGATAGCTTTTGTACTTATGAATATTATTTCCTATCGTTTGCCAGATATTCTGAAACACCTTTGTTGAACCCGTAAAATGAATTCCGGCAAAGTCCGGATGGCTGAAAATTACATCACCGGCAACCGGGCCCTCTACGTAAATCAAATTAATAACCCCCGGAGGCAGGCCGGCTTCTTTAAAAATCTTCATGATAAGGGCAGCAGCAAATATCTGGGTATCTGCAGGCTTCCAAACCACCACGTTGCCCATCAAGGCCACAGACGAGGGCAGATTTCCCGCTATAGCGGTGAAGTTAAAAGGCGTTAATGCGAAAACAAATCCTTCGAGCGGCCGGTGTTCTACCCTATTCCAGTTGCCCACCGGCGAAACAGGCGGCTGCTGATTGTAAATTTCAGCCATATAACTTACGTTAAAGCGCAAAAAATCTATTAACTCGCAAGCGGAATCAATTTCTGCCTGATAGGCAGTTTTCGATTGCCCCAGCATTGTTGCCGCATTCAACTCAAAACGATAAGGCCCAGCAATTAAGTCGGCTGCCCTTAAAAATATTGCAGCCCGGTGTTCCCAGGAAAGTTTCTCCCATTCTTCCTTTGCTGCCAATGCAGCGTCAATAGCCATCTTTACATGGTTTTTATCACCGCGATTGAAATAGCCCAGAATATGCTCATGATTATGGGGCGGACTTATTTTGATTTTGTTTTCAGTCCGCACTTCATCAGCCCCTATATACATTGGAATATCAACCTCGGACTCGTAAGCTTTTACAATTGCTGTTTCCAGATTACGCCTTTCAATACTGCCCGGCGCATATTGAAGCACTTCCTCATTTTTGGGGAACGGTACTTTAAAAAATCCTTTAACCATACTTGTATAAATTTTGAATTGTGATTTATAGAAGATAAGCCCGCTACCCCAATGTCATTAACTTAAGGACAACAACCCCATCGGGGTTAAATGTCGGTAGAAAAAATAGCCCGTTATAAATTCCGTGCCGTAGGTATCCCGAGCATTCGGGAAACATTCGGGATCGCGTACCTACGGCACGAAAAAAAAATTCACAATTAAACTTCCTACTCCCGAACATTCGGGACACCTATGGCGCATTTCTAAATACTTAAGTTAATGACATTGCCCGCTATCCTTATCAGAATCAGCCTGCAGCCAGCTTGCTTATTAAACAATTTTCAGCCGATTTGTTATTGGCAGATAATGCATAAAGATATAGAGTAGGAAGGTAGTCATTAGTTGACTACCTGACCCCTCTCACCACCGTAC
>CBIHNR010000141.1:0-14911 GCA_966211215.1 uncultured Pedobacter sp. | reverse complement strand
ATCCTGAGTGATCTCGTAACTCGTAAGCTGTGGTGCGTATGGAGTATTAGGACTCATCCACCATTCCTGGTCGAAGAACATTCCCACTTTATAAGATGGTTGCAATACAGCTGATTCAAGATATAATTGAACCTTACGGTGATTTAAAACATCTGTGCCCTCATGTTCGGTATAACGAGTAGCTTGTGCAACCAAATCAATAGCGGCTCTTGGCATGGCTAACCATGCAGCATTACTAATTTTCGAAGCAGATTTTTTGCTCGGTTTCTCGCGGGTTGCAATAGTGTAGTGTACTAAACCATCTTTCTCTAAAATTGAGTGCAAACGAGTATTTGGATAGTATTTAAAGTCGATGCCTTTCTCCTTGGCCAGTTTAACAATAGCATCAAACAAGGCATTAAACATTGAAGAATATCCCTGAGTTAGCGTTTTATATTCTGTACCAGGGGTAAATTCGTTGTTGGCATTAAAGGCAACAGCAGCGTTCCAGTTAATCACATTCGACGTATAGCCATTGCCATCTGCGGTATAGTTAAATCCATCAGAACCTAATTGATCGAACATTAAGTTCCAGTAACCGATGTTTTTAAGAAGGTCGCCTTTCTTGTATACCGAAGAATCGGGCATATCTGCGGTAATGCGGCCATTTTGATAGAATTCACACCATTCTGCACGTGTTTGCGGGCCCGAAGTTGCAGTAACCGCCAGGTTTTCAACGATATTAAATCCGTTATCCGGAGATTCAGTTTCGCCAAAATGCTCTGCATGGTACGGAGCAGGATTTGATGAACTGATCTGGTTGAGGTACATATTTTTAGTGCGCAGATAGTAGAGCGGATTGGTAGATTCGTTAAAAGGAACGGAATATTTATCCAGCCCTAGCTGCGAAATAACAGTAGTAACTAAACGATGGCCACCACCATTTGGAGTACCATCCCAGTCGGAGTAGCGCATACCGCCCAGTTCCAGGTACGACTTGCTTTTATCGTTCTCGTAGTGCCAGGTACAAATACGGGCACCAGCAGCACGCGAGCCTTTGTTTTCCTGGTTGAAATCGTATTGTCCCCAGTCGTAAAGTTCAAGAATATCGCCTTTAGCCAGTGCCAAAGATTTCTTTGATTCATCAACGGTTTCTCCGTTAAGCAGGCGCCAGGCAGTATATAAGCCGGCAGCTCCTGCCCCAAAAATTGAATAGGTTTTGTTTGACATATATGGAATATTGTTTTTCTTGTTTAATTTCTCCAGACTCATAATCACTAATCACAAGTCTCTGGCTACTCTCCCATTATTCAAGGCCAAGGCGCTTCATCTGGCCCGGAAGGTCTTTTTGCGGAATAACAACCTCTACCAGAACCGGCCTATCGCTTATATCTTTTATTGTTAAAAGTGCAGCATCCAACTCCTCAATCGTTTTAACCCTTATACCCTCGGCACCGAAAGCTTTTGCCAGCGCCATGTAATCCCATTTTGGCAAAATGTCAAAGGTGTCAAATTGGTGCTGGTTGCCGGGCTCAAAGGCTGTAATGTCAACATACACTTGTTCTATAGCATATACACCGTTGCTCATTACAAAAATTACAGAGTTAAGTTTATTGCGGGATAAAGTTGAAAGCGACTGGCAAACCATCATAAAGCCACCGTCGCCGGCAAAAGTCCAGGCTCTTTTTCCGCTGCCCAACTGTGCACCAGAAGCTGCTCCTGTTTCAAAACCGATGCATTGCCAGGCAGCAGAGGAAATAAAGCTATTTTGATACATACCATACATATTGGTTGCCACATAGAGTGATGAACTTACTCCTAATGTTACAATTGTGTCTTTCAACAAATTATGATCGGTTAGGAATTTAGAGGTATGCTGGAAGAAGCGGTTATAGGTAATTACTTCGGGTTGATCATTCCACTGAGGGTCTGAGTTGGATTTCCATGTCTCTGGGTAAAGGGGTTGCGCCGGGGCTTCAACTGCCAGTGGATACCCTTTGGTTGATTTAAAGAGCTCCAGAAGCGCTTCCATAAAGTCCTTCATGGTAACATTCTGATAAGTAAAATACCCGGCCCTTATCCGATTGGTAGTGGCCAATACCATATCATTGTACTTATTCTCAATAAACCATAAATAATCATCGGTAATAATGGTGCCGAGGGTTAGAAAACAATCCGATTGCTGCACCTGGCTGACAACATTCGGAATAGAAGCCGCATCAGAATAGGTACCAATGAATTTGTCACCTCCTTCATCCAGCACGGTTTTGCCAAGGCTCGTTGTTGTATATAAAAAGCCGCTGGCATCAATAATCTCCTGCAAAAGACCCGACAAGCCCAAACGCAGTACTTCAACTCCGGCAAAAATCATCGGATTTTTAGCTGCTGTAATTTGTGACCAGGCCTGAGTAACTGCATTCTGAAGCGCCAAAGGATCGCTTTTTAAAACCTTGGGCTCCAATGGTGTTGCCGATGGTGGCGGACAAGGCTCTCCCCAAACCTCTTTATAGCAGGCAATGTATACCGGCTTTTTGTGAGTTAACGCTGCTATTAGCAAATTATCTATCTTTTCGGCAGCACCTTCGGAGGTGCTAAGTGTCTCTGCGGCAACAGTTACACGCTCATAAATCTCTTGATCGGCTTTTAAGTTGCCGGTTGAATGATGAAAAAGAACATCGTACATTTTTGTGATCTGGCGGGCATCAGAACCAGGGCAGGCACTGATTACTACCACCGGGCTGCATTCTACATAGGCACCCGCGATAGCATTTAAGGCGCTATAAGTACTTACGCCATATTGCAAAGAAACAGCTCCCATACCTCTTGTACGGCCATATGCATCCGCTGCATAGGCAGCATCGAGTTCATTTACAGCACCGATAGCATTTACACCATCAAAGTGTTCCAAAGCCTGGGTAAAATGCTTTACGTAATCGCCTGGAATCTGGAAAACTTCAGTAACATTTAACTGCTTTAATCGGGTAAGCAAGTAGTCTGCAACTGTAAAGGTTTCGTTATTTGACTGCTCGAGGCTGGTAAGCAAGACACCCGCTTCCGTAACGGTTTCATTAGGTTTAATCATGGTATTATTGGTTTTTCTCTAAACTAAACCTTATTCAAATAAGGCTCATACTTTCTCAAATCTATACGTTTAATATTAAATAATGAAATATTATTTCCCATAACAACAAATAAAAATACAATATATTAACTTATTGTAAATCAATTTCTGAACCTTTAATTATTCCCTTAAATAAGAGTATCTGTCGGAATTCTGGGCATTAGCAGGAAGTTTTTTGCTTAGCCTAAACGAGGAGAAGTGTGAAGTGCGGACGCTTTTCCTTTACAATTGACTAGTTTAGAAGCTTGCCTGAAGGATAAGCGAAGGATAACTGAACGATGACTGAAGGATAAAGCCAAAAACGATGACTCGAGACTTTTACGGAGTTTTACGAAGAGAAATTAATAAAATTGGATGATTATTAAGTAATTAAAAAGGTTGAATTAAACCATTAAATCAATAAACTCATTAACAGGCGTGCCGATTAATTTATCATAGTCCAGGGCAATCTCTAATATTTGATTCTGTTGTTTTTCTGCAAACCGGCGTGCAAGGTTTATTCTAAACTTATCAAACAACTTTGGAATCCCTTCCTCTCTCCTGAGTTTATGGCCTAATGGATACTCCACAACTACTTCATCTAAGAAAGTTCCATCGTTTAATTCGACCACAAGAGCGTTAGCAATTGAACGCTTATCCGGATTGTGGTAATCTCTGGTAAATTGCGGATCTTCAAAGCATACCATCTTTTCGCGCAGAATATCAATGCGTGGGTCAGCAGCTATGTCATCCTCATAATCAACCGCGGTTAATCTCCCATAAATCAAGGGGATAGCCACAATGTATTGGATACAATGGTCGCGGTCGGCTGGATTATTTAAGGGGCCTTTCTTATCGATTATGCGAATAGCGGCCTCCTGAGTGCGAATAGTTATCTTTTTTATCTCACTAACAGATTTGCCGGCTAAATTTAAAACACTATGCAAAGCCATTGCTGCTTCGGCCGCCGTTTGCGCATGAAACTCGGCGGGAAAGGAAATCTTAAAAAGCACGTTTTCCATCACATACGAGCCATAGTCACGCTGAAACCTGAACTGGTTTCCTTTAAAGGAAACATCGTAAAAACCCCATGTTTTTGCTGTGAGCACAGACGGGTAACCCATTTCACCCGTTCTTGCAATCAATGCAAGCCTTACAGCCCTGGAAGTGGCATCGCCTGCTGCCCAGGATTTTCGGCTACCGGTGTTAGGCGAATGGCGGTAAGTACGTAAAGCTTGTCCGTCGACAAAAGCGAGCGAAACTGCGTTGACAATTTCATCGCGGTTAAGCCCCAGAAGCTTAGCAGCAACTGCGGTTGAAGCAACTTTCACCAAAATCACATGGTCTAAGCCAACCGAATTAAACGAGTTTTCAAGTGCTAATATGCCTTGAATTTCATGGGCTCTCACCATAGCATCCAATACATCCTTCATTAATAAAGGAGATTTCCCATCAGCTATATTCGTTCTCGAAATCCAGTCGGCAGTGGCGAGAATAGCCCCCAGATTATCAGATGGATGTCCCCATTCGGCTGCCAACCAGGTATCATTAAAATCAAGCCAGCGCACCATGGTACCAATATTGAAAGCGGCTTGTATAGGGTCTAATTGAAATGGTGTTCCTGGCACTTTTGCTCCGTTAGGCACGATCATTCCCGACACTACTGGCCCTAACAATTTTGTACAAGCGGGATAGCCCAAAGCCTCAAATCCGCAACCAAGGGTATCCAGCAGGCAACAATGGGCCGTTTGCATTGCAAGTGTGCCTGTAAACCGATAATTAAGTACATAGTCGGCAATGTCTGTTAAAACCCTATCGGGCTGGGGCCTTTCATTGGAGATTGACGATGACATATTATCTTGCTTCCAGGGGAACAAATGATTGATTTTCGGGGCCGGTATAGTTAGCGCTCGGGCGAATAATTTTCCCGTCGAGACGCTGCTCAATAATATGTGCGCTCCAGCCGGTAACTCTTGAAATCACAAAAAGTGGCGTAAACATCAATGTAGGCACTCCCATTTGGTGATAAGCAACTGCCGAAAACCAGTCGAGGTTAGGAAACATCCTTTTTTCATTCCACATTAATGTTTCAAGGTGTTCAGCAATATTAAATAGCAGCATATCGCCAGCTTCTTCTGATAGCTGCCTGGCCACTTCCTTAATCACTACATTTCGGGGATCGGATATTGTATAAACCGGATGCCCGAAACCCATAACCACCTCTTTGTTTTCAAGGCGCCTATGGATATCCTGTTCCGCTTCCTCGATAGACTGGTACCGGCTTTGAATATCATACGCAACCTCATTTGCACCTCCATGTTTAGGGCCACGAAGTGCTCCAATAGCGCCCGTTATAGCCGAATAAATGTCGGACCCAGTACCCGCAATTACACGCGCTGTAAAAGTAGATGCATTAAATTCGTGCTCTGCATAGAGGTTCAGAGATGTTTGCATAGCCCTTTCCCAGGACGCTGAAGGGCTTTTACCATGCAACAGATGCAAGAAATGGCCTCCGATGGTGTCGTCATCAGTCTCTACTTCAATAGTTTTTCCGTTATGCGCAAAATGGTACCAGTATAACAGCGCCGAACTAAAGCATGCAAGCAATTTATCAGCAATTTCCCTCGCTCCGGCTACACCATGAATCTCTTTCTCGGGTTGAATACTACCAATGGCAGAAACGGTAGATCTCATTACATCCATGGGGTGAGCCGCCGCCGGAATTTGTTGCAGGATGTTCTTTACAGAGTTTGGAAGCCCCCGAAGCGCCTTCAACCTTGTTTTATAGGTAATAAGCTGTGCTTTTGTAGGCAAGGTGCCATAAATAAGTAGGTAGGCTACCTCCTCAAACTGGGCTTTAGCAGCCAGGTCAAGTATATCGTAGCCACGATAATGCAGGTCATTTCCACTTTTACCTACGCTGCAAATGGCAGTGTTACCGGCTACAACGCCAGACAGGGCGACACTCTTCTTGGGCTTAAAACCTAAAGATTCTGTATTATTTTCCATCCTTATTTTGTTTAAAAAGTGCGTCTAACTTCTTTTCATATTCATAGTATCCGATACTGCTATACAGCTCGGTTCGTGTTTGCATCGTGTCTATTACATTTTGCTGTGTACCCTGATTGCGAATATGTTGATATACATTTTGAGCGGCTTTATTGGCTGCCCTGAACGCTGAAAGCGGATAAAGTACCATGGACACTCCGGCGCTCCTTAATTCTTCGGCGGTAAATAATGGCGTCATTCCGAACTCGGTAATGTTTGCAAGAATTGGTAATCTTACCTCGTGTGCAAATCTGGCATAACATTCCAAGTCGGGAGCGGCTTCAGCGAAAATAAAGTCAGCCCCAGCCTCCTTATATGCAATAGCGCGTTCAATAGCATTGCTTACTCCTTCATTTGCAATGGCATCTGTACGGGCACCTATCATAAAGCTTATATCTGTGCGGGCATCAACAGCGGCTTTAATCTTGTCAGACATCTCGTCCTGGCTTACAATTTCTTTTCCAGGGCGGTGGCCGCAGCGCTTGGCTCCTGTCTGGTCTTCTATGTGTAAGGCAGCAGCACCGGCTTTTTCCAATGATTTTACAGTACGGGATATATTAAATGCAGAAGGTCCGAATCCCGTATCGGCATCAACTAACAATGGAGTTTCTGTAATATTGGTAATGCGCCGTACATCTGTTAATACATCATCAAGGGTAATAATCCCCAAATCCGGTAAACCGAGTGATCCGGCAGAAACTCCACCTCCAGACAGGTAAATTGCTTTAAAACCTGCCTGGCTGGCAAGTAATGCATGGTTGGCGTTGATCGCACCAACAATCTGTAAAGGTTTTTCTGTTTCTAAGGCATCCCTGAAACGGACACCTGGCGAACCCTGCGCAGACGATATTGCCATGTTTCTTTTTTAGGACCTATACCAGGCTGAGGGAATACCGGAACAACCTGGCTTTTATCATAAATAGCAAAATGCCCGGGATAGTTTGTTGAATAAAAAGAAAAGTTTAGGATGTAAAGAATTTCACACATTACACAGAGGCACTGATAAGACTAAGGTTAACTGTGTGATGCTGCCACCGCAATGATAAGCAAGAAAATAAAGTTGCGCCTTCAGCAAATAATCTTTAATATAATACGTTCCATAGGGTACAAGTAAATCAATTTCAAATCTCACATGCTAAAAAACACTAAGAAACTTGCAGCATTTGTTTTAATTACATTTTCCTTAGCAAGCTGCACAACCTATACAGCTGGCAACAGTGGCAAAGTACCTCCGGGGAAAGCTAAAAAAATAACCGGCTCTAAATCGGCTAAGCCTTATGCTCCAGGCCAACGTAAAAAGAAATAATTAGAAAGGCTGACCCTGCTGATTTGGGTTAGCCTTTTTCATACCTCCATTTACTCGCCATCCTGTTTAAGAATAAAAACCGTCCCCGCTGGATCGGTAATCCAATGCATGTTATCCGGCAATTCTTCCAACTCATCACAGGTATTTACGCCATTTTCATTTAAATATGCTGTAGCTAACCCTACATCTGGCGTGCTTAATTCCAACCATGTTTCAGAATGGGTGTAGTTATCAACACAATCGAGCCAAAGAGTATTGCCTCCAAATTTCACCTGATGTGTTCTTGATACTGTTGGATTTTGTATTGGCCTTTCTTCCACTTCTAGCTTTAAAATATCCCTGTAAAAAGCAATTGTTTTTTCGTACTTACTCTTAGGTATTTTAACCGCAATATTTACTCCTCCTTCAAATTTTGGTTCCATAGATATTATTATTAATGAAAAAGGCTCCTTATTTCCATAAAGAGCCTCTTAAATAAATTGATAAAAGTTAGTATTGTTCGGCTTCGCCTTCCAAAATTAACTTTTCATTTTTAGGATCTTCGCCATATTTATTTTCGCCCTTCTCTCCGGGAGTTAACACTAAAACAAGGCTATAAATTGGTATAAGCAAAAACCACCCGCTTTTTCCAACATCGTGCATTCTTCTCACAGAAACCGCTAATCCGGGAATAAGCGTTGCCAGATAGTAAATAGCCAACAGGTAAGGAAGCTTTAAGGCCGCGCTTAAAGCAAGCAATATCAATATTGCTATGGTATTAAATAAAACGAAATACCAATACTCACTCCTTCTGGCACGGCCAGTAAATGTGGCATAATTTTGAAATACTTTTAAGTAATAGTTCATAAATGCGGATTTGTTAGGGTTATAATTGTTTTTTAAAACTAAATAAGTCAACCCTCATTTGCAATAGCTTAGGCATTTAATTTTGAAACTTCATGATACAAAAATTAATGGTTAAATAACATAAAATAAACGGGGCCCAAGCCTCGATACACTACATTTGCTGTTCATATTCCTTTAAATTGATTTTATTCCTCCCGCTGCTGCGAAAGCACCGGGAGTTTTTTTTATTCATCTGGCAACAAGACACTTACAGATTATTCTAACAACTTTTAAAAAATATATGGGAGGCAGTGTAACGTAATCGCTTAAACGGCAGTCATATTTATGTCTTTACAATCATGACACACAACCAATTTGTAAAAAAACTTGCCCTAATTACGCTATGAAAACTTTTTACGCTCTTTCCCTCACACTAAGCCTGATTGTTTTCTCCGCTTATGCCTGCCTCGCACAAGCCGGTGCCCAAATTAATGGAAAAATTATTGACGAGAAAAAGCAAGGTGTAGAATACACCACTATTAATCTGCTAAAGGTTGCAGATTCTGCCCTTGTAAAAACAACTGTATCATCTAACAACGGTTCCTTTCAGTTTAAAAACCTTAGCAAAGGCACGTACTTACTGAAAATTAGTTCAGTAAGCTTTCAAAAATATGTCAGCAGTCCATTTTCTGTTGACAGTAGTGCCATAACCATTCCCGACATTGTCTTGATTCCCGAAAGCAAATCGTTGCAAACGGTTACCATCACTGCGCAGAAGCCGTTTATTGAAAGGAAAGCTGGAAAACTGGTGGTAAATGTTGAAGGCAGCGCCGTTTCTACGGGAACCACCGCCCTTGAAGTGCTGCAAAAATCGCCTGGAATCTCCGTTGATAAAGACGACAATATTTCCATGAATGGGAAAAACAGTGTATTAATTATGCTCGATGGCAAACCTACCTATATGAGCAATGCCGATGTGGCTAATATGTTACGGAGCATGCAAAGTAACCAGATAGAAAGTATTGAATTAATTACCAATCCTTCTGCGAAGTATGATGCTGCAGGAAATGCCGGAATAATAAACATTCGGACTAAAAAAGATAAACGGATGGGCTTTAATGGCAGCCTTAGTGCTGGCACGGGCTATGGGCGCACCAGCAAATACAACACCGGGCTTAATGCCAATTTGCGCAAAGGTAAGGTCAATTTGTTCGGTAACTATAACTTTAGCGATAACGGAAATAAAAGCACTTTTAACCTCCGCAGAATTGTTGACAGCGCTGGCACAATAACTCAGTTTAACCAGGACAATGGCTGGAATAGCCGGCGCAACAACAACTCCTACAAAGCCGGACTAGACTTTTATCTAACCCAAAAAACTACTCTTGGTGCATTGGTAACGGGTTATAGCAACTCTGTTGACGAGCTAACCAACAGTGGAACTATACTTTCGGATGTACACTCCAGGCCAGGAAACTCAATTAACGTTAAAGGACAAAATTCGCAGAGGTATGCAAACAAAGCATTCAATTTCAATTTAAAAACAACTTTTGATACCCTTGGAAGAGAACTGTCTTTTGATGCAGACTTCTCTGATTATTCTGGAAAACTTGACGAGTTTAGAAATAATTTCTACTCGAAGCCCGATGGCCAGATGCAAAGGCCTGCAAAATATATTCACAACCTGGCTCCTGCCGATATTCAGGTCTGGGCTACGAAGATTGACTACACGCATCCTATAAATAAAACCTTAAAACTGGAAACCGGATTAAAAAGCAGCTGGGTAACCACCGATAATAATTTAAAGTTTGATACACTGTTTACCGATGCTCAAAATAATCAGAAATGGGTATCGGATGCTAGCCGCACCAATCACTTTATTTATAAGGAAAATATTAATGCAGGATACATCAACCTGAACAAGCAATTTAAAACGCTTTCAATTCAAGCAGGACTACGAACAGAGCATACCTACTCAAATGGGAATTCTATCACTACTGATTCTGTTATTAAAAGAAACTACATACGTTTTTTCCCAAGCGCCTCTATTAGCCAGAAACTCGGTAAAGACCACCAGTTAGGGCTTACTTACAGTCGCCGGATAGACCGCCCCAACTATGATAATTTAAACCCTTTTGTGTACTTACTGGATGATTATACTTACATGAAAGGCAACCCTTATCTTAATCCGCAGTTTACCAACTCTACAGAACTTTCTTATACGTTTA
Source organism: uncultured Pedobacter sp. (assembly GCA_966211215.1). GTDB lineage: Bacteria > Bacteroidota > Bacteroidia > Sphingobacteriales > Sphingobacteriaceae > Desertivirga. Next base: position 4,425 of record CBIHNR010000141.1, on the reverse strand, counting down.
AATCATCTTATACCTTGAGCCTGAGCTACAGCAAAACCAATAATGTTATGGCTACGATTACAGAACAGAACGACAACACCAAAGTTACCTATGCACAGGATAGGAACTTGAGCAGCCAAACAGTATATTCTGCAAATCTTTACGCTCCGGTACCGGTACGCAAATGGTGGAAAATGAATAACAACATTCAGGTATTTAATATGGGCTTTAAGTCCGACCTGTTAGGCTCAAACCTCGATGTAGATCAGACCGTATTTCAGATAAACACTGATAACCAGATAACTATAAACAAAACTACAGGAGCGGAAATTTCTTTCTGGTATATGTCTAAGCTTAAATATGCTTTATTTGAAATAAAGAACTCTCCTGCCCTCAATCTGGGTTTCAGGAAATCGTTCTACGATAATAAAATGAGCCTGAAAATGAACATTAACGATGTTCTTAATACCATGAGGAACCGGGGCGCTACGAATTTTGCCAACATGAACCTGAACTTCAGCAATAAGTGGGAATCAAGGGTTGCGAATATTTCCCTTACCTATCGTTTTGGAAGCAATAATGTGAAGCCAGAACGCCAGCGCAAAACCAGCCTCGACTCTGAAAGCAACCGCATGAAGAATTAATACAAAGGGCCACGAAAAGACGTGGCCCATTTGCATCTACCCTGTTAACAAGTGTGTTAGCGGGTTTTACTTTTCCAGCTGATATTCCTGATATATTTCGTCGATCTGCTGTTTGTATTTTTCCATTATAAACTTTCGCCTGATGGTACCCTTAGGTGTTAGTTCTCCTCCTTCCACCGACCATTCGTGAGGCAACAGTACTATTTTCTTCACCTGCTCCACATGGCTGAACTCCTCATTGAACTTCTCAACAATGGAATGATAGTGGGCTTTAACATAGTTCTCCTTAACAACTTGTTCGTTTGAATCAAAAGAAACTTCATTTTTAAGGCACCAGTCTTTTAAATTCGGAAAGCTTGGTACAATTAAAGCCGCAGTGAACTTCTTATCGGCTCCAATTACAATCATTTGTTCAATGAGCGGGCTTTCTTTCATCTTTGTTTCAATAGGAAGCGGCGCTACATATTTACCTCCAGCAGTTTTAAAAATCTCCTTCTTACGGTCGTATATTTTCAGGAAAGAACCGTCAACCATCTCGCCGATATCGCCCGTATGAAACCATCCATTAATAATTACCTCAGCAGTTAATTCGGGTTGCTTGTAGTACCCTACCATTAAATTCGGGCCTTTACAGAGCACTTCGCCATCGGCATCTATTTGTACCTGCACCTGATCTATTACAAGGCCAACCGTCCCCAACTTTCTTTCTTTTTCATTGTAATGATTAACGGATATTACCGGTGAAGTTTCGGTTAAACCATAGCCTTCCAAAATTGGAATTTTAGCCGCCGTAAAAATTCGCGCCAGCTTTAACTGGCATGCAGCCCCACCCAACACAATTGCTTTTACATTGCCGCCAATTGCCGCCCGCCATTTACTGAATACAATCTTATCGGCAATAAACATTTTGATACGGTACATCAGGCTTTTCGGCGTATTAAGTTCATACTGCAGTGCCAGATGTATTGCCCAGAAAAAAACCTTCCTTTTAAAACCGGTTAACTTATTGCCTTCGGCCATTATACGCTCATATACTTTTTCTAATAATCGAGGTACGGATGCAAATAAACCGGGTTTTACTTCTTTTAAGTTTGCCCCGATGGTAGCCATATTTTCAGCATAGTAAATGGAAAACCCGTTAAAAAGGTAACAGTAAGAAATCATCTTCTCGAAAATATGGTTGAGTGGCAGAAAACTGAATGCCCTTCGCTCTTTCAATGGCACCTCATTTATTACATCATAGCAAGCTTTTACATTGCTGAGGATATTTTTATGGGTTAACATTACTCCTTTTGGCCTGCCAGTGGTACCCGAAGTGTAAATGATGGTTGAAATGTCATCCCCTTTTACCTGGGCACTTACCCTATTAAGCAAGTCCTTATCTTCTGATGTTTCGGGCTTCAACAATTGTTTCCAACAGGTTAAGCCATTAATCTCGTTAAACGTATATATATTTCGAAGCGATGGCACTTTATCCGCTACAGATTGCACCATGATATATAATTCCTCGCTTTCTACGAACAGTAGTTTAACTTCAGCCTCGATCAAAATCATTTCCAACTCATGCAGGCTGATTGTTGGGTAAAGCGGAACCAAAATTGCCCCGGTTTTCTGCACAGCCAGATCGGTGATAATCCACTCAGGCCGGCCGGCACTGATTAAACCTATCTTATCCCTTCCTTCTGCTGTACCGTTATTTGGAGAAATTCCTGATTTTATAAGCGCGATCGCCAGAGAATCTACCATTTGATGCACCTGGCCAGTACTCAACCCCTGCCAGTTACCATCGACTTTAGATGCCAGCAAATCAGGCTTTGGCGACTTTTCCTGAAGCTGCATACAATCGAACAACCGTGTTAATGTTTCCATCTTAAAAACATTTAATGAGCCCTTAACTAAAAGCAATATTTATTTGCCTCAATAATTTTACCTGCCACCCTTCTGCGTGCTGCTGTAGTGTTAAATTCATCGGTTTTAGTAAACCTCTTTAAACCCATCAGCATAATCTTGGCTTCATCACCCACTGCAAAAGAATTAATTGCCTCTTTTCCAGCTTTATGAATACGGATGGCTGCATCATTGATGTACACCTGCATCATATCTTTATGCAAAGAAGCGTCGATAATACCCTGTCCGTCAAGCTTTTCAACCCGCAACAACATTGATTCCGCCACGTACGTTTCGATAATCATATCGGCGAGGTTCATCAATATTTCCTGTTCCTGGGAAAGCTTGTCCATCAACTTCTGCACAGCCGCACCGGCAACAAGCAATACGGCCTTTTTGAAATTGGCTACCACCTTAGCACTCTTTTCGAAAACTCCGGCTTCCGGTGATCCAAAATCAGGAATACTTAATAGTTCTGAAGCCACCTTTTGAGCAGGCGCCATAAGGGCGAGTTCTCCTTTTAGTGCACGTTTTAAAATCATGTCGACAATAAGCATGCGATTGATTTCATTGGTGCCTTCAAAAATGCGGTTAATACGGGAATCGCGGTAAGCCCTTTCCATTGCGGCATCGGCGCTGTAACCCATTCCTCCATAAATCTGTACCCCTTCGTCCACTACATAATCAAGCGTCTCTGATGCATTAACTTTAATAATTGCAGCTTCGATAGCAAACTGTTCAATTCCTTTTAGTTTGGCCTCATTCGGTTCAATTCCATCTTCGATTAAACCTTGAGTGGCATCTTCTATGTTTTGGCTTGCGCGATAAACTGCAGATTCGGTTGCATAAGTACGTATTGCCTGTTCAGCAAGCTTATACTTAATGGCGCCATATTCGGCAATTGGTTTGCCGAACTGTACTCTTTCATTGGCATATTTTACAGATTGGGTTATAATGTTTTTTGAAGCGCCCAGCACCGCAGCTCCAAGTTTTATTCTGCCTATATTTAAAGTATTGAGGGCTATTTTAAAACCGTTACCTCTTGTGGATAACAGATTCTCAGCCGGCACTTTGCAATCGTTAAAAAATACCTGACGTGTTGAGCTGCCTTTAATACCCATTTTATGCTCTTCTACGTTCAGGCTGAGCCCCTCAAAATCGCGTTCAACAATAAAAGCGCTTAAATCTTTGTCATCATCAATCTTTGCAAAAACCGTAAACACATGTGCGAAACCCGCATTAGTGATCCACATTTTTTGGCCGTTTAAGATGTAGTACTTACCATCCGCAGAAAGTTTCGCCTGAGTTTTTCCGGAGTTAGCATCTGAGCCTGAGGAAGGTTCGGTTAGGCAATATGCAGCCTTCCATTCGGCTGTTGCCATTTTAGGAATGTATTTTTCTTTTTGAGCCTGTGTGCCGTAGTAAAGAAGTGGTAAGGTGGCAATACCACTATGGGCAGAAAAAGCGACTGAGAAGCAGCCGCCTGCGCCTGTTTTCTCACTTACCAGCATAGATGTGGTAAAATCTTTGGCAAAGCCTCCGTATTCTTCTGGAATGGCTACGGCAGACATTCCAAGGTTTCCGGCCTCATCAAGCAGCTTTGCCATCAAGCCCTCTTCATGGGCGTCGAGGCGATTGATTACCGGTATTACACTTTGCTCAACAAAATCCTGGCAGGTCTTAGCAATCATGAGCTGCTCGTCGCTCCAGTTTTCAGGAATAAAAATCTCCCAGGCTTTGGTTTCTCTTATCAGGAATTCGCCCCCTTTAAGCGGTTTTATTTGGGTAGTTGCACTCATACTTATTGAGATTTATGATTGGTTAATAATTGTATTAAATGGGATGCCTCTCTTTTAACATTCTATTTTTTTATTGCATTAATTCAAAAATACCGGCAGCACCCTGGCCCGTGCCC
>CBIHNR010000140.1:0-14979 GCA_966211215.1 uncultured Pedobacter sp. | reverse complement strand
AAAGTACAACATGGGTTGATAATTTATCCGGACTGCGTGGGTCTACAACGAATCCTGAGATACTCTTTTTTAAGGGATCTATGATACTAAGGCCACCAAAATGCGAAACCCATATTTTCCCGTAAGAATCGCCCGAAATGGATTTTATTGAGCTGTTCAATTGATACGGGCCCGAGTTGAACTTCAAATTGATGAAGTTATCCTTTTTTCTATCGTAAATGCTCAGATAGCCTCCGTTCGTTCCAATCCATATATTGCCCGATTTATCTTCGTAGAGGCATGTTATTTCATTGGTTTGAATACTGGTGGTATCTTTTAAATCATGTCTGTAAACGGTGAAATTTGTACCATCAAACTTGTCCAATCCATCTTCTGTAGCAAACCACATTAAACCATACCTGTCCTTTAATATTGCAGTTACGGTGTTTGATGAAAGGCCATCTTTAGTAGTTAGGGAAGTAAAATTGATATTCCGTTGTTGTGCATAAACCACTTGAAACAGGCAGACATGCAAAAACATTAAAACGGAAAAGGATTGATATATCTTTTTCTTTAACATGAACGGGCTTAAAATTGGCAAATGCGTTAATCGTGGCCCCTCATCAAATTCTTCTGATGGCCATCAATTGAGATTCCCTGAAATTAAAAATTAGAATTGGTTGTGGAAACAAATATAGGAATAAAGCCTATCGCTGAATGTAACAATTGTCCAATAAAATGGAACAGAAGTCTGTTGGTAGAGGGCAGATGAGATAGGATATGTATTTTCCGTCAGCTTTAGCTGTGCTTCAGCTGACGGAATATTAGAGGTATAAAAGAGGGTTTAGCCAGAAATTCAAAAGGCTACTTACGCTGTCAATGAAAATCAAACCATAAACTTCCGCTGATTGGCGTATAATTTAACTGCATATTTTTCTGGCTTTGTGGGCCCATCTTATCTGCCGTTTGAAACTTGGTACCGATTGGGCTGATCGCCTGTAGAAATCCAATATTACCTTCCGGGAAAGATGGAGAGGTGTAATCATTTTTTGCACCATTCGCTTTTGCAGGTTTCAACATTTGAAAAAAAGTGTTTCGCTGGCCGCTATAGACAGTAAAAGGTGCTTGCTTATTTTCGATGGTAACCCAATATACCTCCGAGTGATAGCCTTTAAATTCAGGGTATCCCCAACTCTCGCCGGTTACGGCATCGTTGTAGCTTTTATGCCAAACGCCAAACTGTTGTCCGGCTAAGCGGTTTTTCCACACCCTGTATGGACCGCGTCCTTCCCATCTCATGCCTGTGATCTGGTTTTCAGGGTAATTAAAACAGATTCCAATAAAGTCTTTTTCGCCTTTAATGGCATAATGGTATTCCAATTTCAGGGGTTTCCCCGGACTAAATATCCATTTTACATTGAACTGGGATTCGCCATCATAAATTGGTTCCACTACGTAATCCTCACCTTGTGCATAATGATTTAATTTTTTTAAGGTGTGTTTTACCCCAGCCAGCGTGGGGCCATCTGATAAAGAAACCTCGGCTTTGGGAGTAATAACTTTTTGCAGGTATCCCGTTCGGGTGCTAAAGAAATAGCTTTTTCCATCGGCCTCAACAATTATGCTGGAATCCTGGCTGGTTACTGATACCTTAGAAATGTTTTGGTTAACCGAAAGCTTTTGAATTTGTTTTGTTGGGGATTTTAAAGGCCAGCTCCAGGTAAACACTTCCAGCTTATCGGGACCGTAAGCGGTTAAATATAATACATCGCTATTATTCCAGTTAGCAGGCAAATTGAGTTGAAGATGGCCTTTTTCTCCAGGCTTTAGCGAAAAAGGAGCCAGCTTTCCGGAGGCATCCTTTTTGGCGGAAGCATTAATCCCCGGCTGGGAAAGAGTTACTAATTTCCATTCAAAAGAACAGGCACTCAGGTTGGTATAGAGATAGCGGTTTTCAATTTCAAGCGTTCCGCCAAACTTGGCTGGAATAGTTTTATTTGCAATAACCACTGGTGACCAGATTTCTTTTATAGCAAAGAAGCTTCCCTCCTTTTCCCTATGTGGCCCCAGGATACCATCGGGTGCTGAATTGCCAGCCACGTCTATTTTCCCGCTGCTATCCGTACGGGCGGTGCCTTCATCATGGAAAGCCCATAAAAAGCCACCGGCGCCATAGGGGTGCTTTAACATCAGGTTCCAGAAATCTTCTAAGCCTGCAGCATGGCCCCCATCATACAAGCCGTGCATAAATTCTGTTGGGAAGAAAACCTCCTGCCCATACAGAACCGAATTTTCTACATAATTGTAATCTGGGTAATGCTTGGTATCAGTACCATTAAATTTTTCCCATGGATGAATAACAAAGCGGTTTTGGGGGTCGTATTTGGAATAATCTCCATCCAAATCAAAATTGAAGCCGCCTTCATTTCCATTTGCCCAAAGCACCACCGAAGGATGGTTTACATCCCTGACAACCAGTTCTTTTACCAGATTCCTGCCAACAACAGTATCATATTTAGCCTGCCACCCGGTTAATTCGTCTATTACGAAAAGCCCAAGTGAATCGCAAACATCAAGAAAATGCTGGTCCGGCGGATAATGCGACATACGTACCGCATTCATGTTCATTTCCTTCATCAGCTTTACGTCGAGCAGGCTGATTTCTTTGCTTAGGGTTCTGCCGCTTTCTGGCCAATGGCTATGCCTGTTTACTCCTTTAAAAATTACTTTTTTGCCATTCACATAAAAGCCATCGTGCTGCCTCATTTCTGCAGTCCTAAATCCAAAGCGTTTTTTTATCCGATGGATATCGCCTTTGGCATCTGTAATGGATACTACTAAATTATATAGCTTTGGACTTTCAGGATTCCATGGAATTACGCCTTTAACCGTTTGCTTTAGGATGATTTTTTCCTGGCCGGGAATAGCTTTAACTGATACAGGCAAGCCGACGGTTGCTCCATTCAATTGTTGCACCTGCATTTTTACGGAATTGCCAGGATTTACATTTGCCGCAAAAACATCTACACTTAAAGCGCCGTTTGCTTTAGCATCAATTGCAATTCTGTCGATATAGGTTTTGGGGGTAATTTCCAAATAAACAGGCCTGAATATTCCGCCAAATAACCAAAAATCGGATTTACGTTCTGCCTGGTTAACTGATTCGTTGGCGGAGCGTTTTTTTACTGTAACTTCCAAAAAGTTATCGCCACCAAAATTTAGCAGCCGAGTAATATCATATTTAAAGCGATAAAATCCTCCCTGATGCACTGGCCCGGCAGATTTACCGTTAATTTTAACTTCGGTATCCGTCATAGATGCTTCGAAAACTATAAAAACAGTCTTGCCTGCGTTTTCTTTTGCAACCTTAAATTGGTATTTGTATTGTCCTATTTCTTCGGGATTTTTGGTATCTGTAAAATAATTATAGGTGCCGAAACCCTGTTGTTCCCAATTTGATGGGACTTGAATCTTGTTCCAAACCCCGCTTTTCATTCCTGTATTGATAAAAAAATCCCAGGTTACGGTATGGTCTTTATCTGTGCCTGACAAATATTGGTATTGTGTTGTCTGCGCAATGGCAACATGAAAAAGAGAGCTTAATACGAGGTATGTAAAAAATTTAAACTTTATTAAAGAACTACTCATCTTTGTTTTTTAATCAATTTATTGGATGAAAAGACTTGCTCCATGCAACAAAGCAAGTCTCTTTAGCAAGTATCTTTGTTTTTCCTGACACATCCTTAATTTAACGACATTGAGCTTGCTCTCGCAAGCGAAAAATTGAAGGGGCTGCAAACACTGTACATCAATTTCCTTCTGTATATTCCAGAATAAATCCATACTGGTATGGCTGGTTACCCGGATTAGTATATTTATCCATAGTCTTTGCGCCCCAGGTATCATCTCCGCCCACGCCATGTATATTCAAGTCGATATTCAGGTTGATAAAATCACGTTGTGGAAGCTTATAATCATGACTGGAATTTTCCAGATCATCTTCTGTATATGGCCATGCCCTAAAGCAAAGTGGTTGCAAACCAGTCACTTTTATGACATCGTTAGTTTGTGTGCGCATAGCGAACCAGCGTACATCTGTGCGGTTAGCGTTGTCTTGTGGCGCAGGGTAAGGGGTGATAAAATTCTTTAATGCAGCATTATATACTCCCATCAATGAACCAGTTTTCCTGTCGGGATAATTTTCGTATGGGCCGCGGCCATACCAATCAATGGTATTGTAATTTTCAGGGATACGTACCCTCATGCCAAATTTGGGGATCAGCGGAATGGTATCAGTCAAAGGTGTATATGAGGCTTCGACTTGTAATTTCCCCTGGCCGGTTACTTGATAATTCAGGCTGTAATCTGCGTTAATAGTTGGCATATCCATATTAAATTTAACAGATACCAAATTGTCCTTCCTGGATATTTCAACCTTTTTAACCATCAGATTTTCAGTAGCTTTTTTCCATTTACCCATTTCCTTCACATAACCGCTCTGTTTTTGATTATCGTTCGGGGGTTTCCAGAAATACGGCTCAAGCTTACCTTTCAACAATTCCTGCTGTCCGGCTTTCCAGCTTACCAGGGAACCATTTTTCCTGTCCAGGGTAAAAGACATATCCCCTGCTTTAAGTTGAATTTGCGAGGCTGATTCTTTGACAATTACCTGATTTCCGGCCGGCACAAGCTTTGTCCACCTATTTGGTTTGATTGCAAACTGCTCACGGGCAATACAATACCCATCTTCCGCCCATACTGTTGCAGCCTTCAGTTTTACATAAATGTTCAGATATACTTCAGATGAAGCAGTATCTGCCACTTGTGGAAATGGAATGCTGATATTCGAAGATGTTCCTGGTAAAATATTATCGCAGCGGAACTTGCCCTTTTGGAAGGCCTTTCCGTTCAGTATATATTCATACTCAAAATCGAACTTGCTTAGCGGCAGGAAATCAAAGTGATTTGTCACTTTAATGCTGATATCCTTATCATTTAAAAGCTGAAATACTACTGGCTGATAAACTTTCTGAACCTCAAAATAGTGAGGATATGGCTTTCTGTCTGACGAAACCAAACCTCTGACACAGAAATTTCCATCGTTTGGCTTATCGCCAAAATCGCCGCCATAAGCCCAAAACTCATCGTCTTGCAATTGAAAATCATCCGGGCGTGCGGTAAGTTTTAGAGGGGAACCATCCTTTTTCTTTGCAAGGCCCTGATCTTGCCATTCCCAAATGGCAGCGCCAGTAAGGCTTGAATCAGCATAAATCACATCCCAGTATTCCTGAAGGTTTCCGCCCGAATTACCCATCACATGCGCATACTCACGCATAAACACTGGCTTGTCTTTTATCTTTTCCCCCAGTTTTTTTAAATCGGCCGGATGAATATAGCTGTCATCGTAGAGAGCAGAGATTTCGCGATGCGTATCTGAAAAAACCGGGCGGCTTGAGTCTAGTTTCTTAATGGTGTCGGCCATCGCAACCATATTTGGCCCCAACCCGCCTTCGTTTCCCAAGGACCAGAAAATAACACATGGATGATTTTTATCACGCTCTACGAGTGCAACTGCCCGTTCAACATGCGATTTTCTCCACACAGGGTTGGCTCCCATCTCACTATTACTAAGTCCAAAGGCATGTGATTCCTGGTTCGCTTCGTCCATCACATAAAAACCGTATTTGTCGCAAAGTTCATAAAACAGGGGGTCGTCGGGATAATGACTGGTCCGTATCATATTGATATTAGCCCGCTTCATCAGCTCCAGGTCGCGAATTATGGAATTCCGGCTCACATGCTTTCCTGTACGTGGGTGTTGTTCATGCCGGTTTACTCCTTTGAGTTTAACAGCTTTGCCGTTGATGTAAAAAACGTCTCCACGTATTTCGATTTTACGAACACCGAAGTAACATTCGGCCTTGTCCACTAGCTCATTCTTATTGTTTTTTAGTTTTAAAACAAGATGGTATAAATCCGGCGTTTCCGCAGACCATAGCTTTGGATGTTTTATTAAGGAGTTCAATTCAAGCGATACTTGTTTTGACTGTTGAACCATCGGAGCTTTCTTCATAAAAGAGAGGTCAACCCATTCGCCTTGTGCTGAAAAGCCAGAAACTTCAGCCTCTACATACAGTCCCCCGGGATTTTGGAGGGAGCGATTATCTATATTGAGATCAATGGAAATGTTAGCATTGTCAAATGAACTGTTTGGCATTGCTTTCACAAAAAAATCGCTGATAAAGGTTTTGGGGCGGGCAACCAGGTCAACATCCCTGAAAATACCGCTCAGTCGCCACATGTCCTGGTCTTCCACGTAACTTCCATCGCACCATTTGTACACTTCAACCGCCAGCTTATTTTCACCCTTACGGACATACTTTGTAATATCAAACTCTGCAGGGCACATGGAGTTCTCACTGTAGCCAACCTTTTGTCCGTTTATCCATACGTACATGGCCGAGAGTACACCACCAAAATTGATAAATACCTGTTTATTATTCCATCCATCAGGGATGGTAAAAGTAGTACTATAACTGCCCACCGGATTTCGCTCAAGAAAGCTTGTAAAATGTTTTTCAGGCTCGCTTGTAACTTTTGGCGGATCTTTTTTGAACGGATAAGTGACATTGGTATAAATTGGAGTACCAAAGCCCTGAAGTTCCCAGTTTCCGGGCACCAGGATGTTATCCCATTTTTCCGTTGAGTAATTCTCTGTATAAAAGTTTACCGGGCGTGAAGCCGGATTGGGCGACCACTTAAATTTCCAGATACCGTTAAGCGAGCGAACCATCGCATTATTCGCTTTCTCTTCAAACAAGAAACCATAGGCATGGGGATTTTCCTTGTTTCTGCCGTTAATATCTGGATTTTCCCAGTCGTTTATCTCCTGGGCATTAACCAAAGGGTTAGTCAACAGAACACTTATTATAATTATAAGTGTGTAAAAAATAGAGTATCTTCTAACGTTCAACATTTTTGGCTTTATTGCAAATCGAAATCTTGCTTGTTACATCTTTTTTATTAAAACTGTTTTCCATAAAACACTTCTTATAACATAAAACACTTCTTATAAACTGAGTTCGATTGGTATTTTCTTGTGAAGTAATAATTAGTATAGTCCTTTACCCTCTCTGCCTTGCGGCATCTCTCCTAATGCTATTAAGTTAAGGAAATAGCAAGCGAAAAATCCTGTAAAGCGTGTTACCCTCTCTGCCTTCGGCATCTCTCCTAATGCTATTAAGTTAAGGAAATAGCAAGCGAAAAATCCTGTAAAGCGTGTTACCCTCTCTGCCTTCGGCATCTCTCCCAGAGGGAGAGAAAGGTCAAACCCACGCCGGACAAATCGCTTAACTTAATACCATTGGCATCTCTCCCAAGGGGCATAGCCGTTAACTTAAGAAGTAGTTTTAATTACCCCCTATGTTAAGAACCTCGCAATAAGCAACTTGCATTCCCCTCTCCTTGAGGAGAGGGATAGGGTGAGGTGATAAATCGCGTAAAAATCATCTTGCAAAGCCGTTTACCCTCTCTGCCTTCGGCATTTATTAAGCTGTTAATTTGTTCTTTATCTGCCTTAATGAGCTCCTTTCAGTCGGTTCTCCCCAAGGGCGAGAAAACCACCACACCTTTAAGAAAACAAAGGGCAACGGCATTACACCGTTACCCGACCAATCAATGTAAGTAACCACTTTACAATTGAAGTTTCTTTTTAAGCTTGATGTTATCAGAGGCAGAGCCTATTAACACTTCAAACTGCCCGGGTTCTAAAACCCAGTTCATAGATTTTTCATCAAAGTATTTAAAGGCATCTTCAGGCAGCTGAAAGGATACCTGTTTTGATTCTCCAGGTTTAAGAAATACCTTTTCGAATGCTTTTAACTCCTTCTCAGGTCGTTTAACTGTGGCTTTTAAATCTTTAACATAGCCTTGAACAACTTCTGCGCCTGCAGCTTTACCAGAGTTATTTACAGTAAAGCTTACTTTTACTTCTTTACCTGTATTGCTGACCTGCAAGTCACTATAGTCGAATTTGGTATAAGATAACCCGTGGCCGAAGGCGAACTGCGGCTTCACTTTGTAGGTATCAAAATAGCGGTATCCCACAAAAATATCCTCCTTGTAATGTACGTTGATACTATCTCCAGGATACTCGCCCAGTTTATGAGCAGGAGAATCTTCCAACTTTTTAGGCCAGCTAAACGTTAGTTTTCCGGATGGGTTTATATCTCCGCAAAGAACTTCTGCAAGCGCATTACCGCCTTCTAATCCCAGATAACCAACTTGAAGGATAGCTTTTGCCTTACCCTCCCATTTGGTAATATCGATGGCACCACCGCCAAAAAGAACCACGATAGTATTTGGATTAGCTTTGATAACTTCTGTAATTAGCTCATCCTGGCCGAAAGGCATGTTCATATCCGGCTTATCACCACCTTCGGCATCGTAGGCATTATCTGCCCATACGCTATAATCAAAACCGTGGGTCCAACCGCCAACTACAATGGCAACTTCCGCATTTTTAGCAGTTTCAACCGCATCGGCAATTAGTTTGGCATCGGCTTTGGCATTGCGAGCAATAGTGTATCCCTGCGAAAAACGAATGCTGGTATTATTGCTCATGCAAGCCTGCAGTCCTTCCAATGGTGTAATTTCATACTTAGGACGAACCTGCGAACTTCCTCCACCCATGGCATTGTCCCGAGTGGCATTGGCACCAATAACCGCGATGGATTTAACGCTTGATTTTTGAAGGGGAAGAATATTGCCTTTGTTCTTTAACAGAATGATACCTTCTTCGGCAACCTTTTTTGCCACTTTTGCGTGCTCGGCAGTGGCGTAGGCTCCGGGCGTACGTTTAGCACCAATCATATTGGTTTTAATCATAATTCGCAGAATGCGACGTACCTTTTCATCGATAACTGATTCGGGTACTTCGCCGGATTGCACCATTTTTAAAGCCGGCGTTGACATGTAAAATTCATCAAAAGGCTTTGCAGGGACGCCTATATCGGTACCCATTTCCAGGTCGGCTCCACCTAGCAGTGCTTCTTTTGTGGAATGAATGGCTCCCCAATCGCTCATAATCACTCCTTTAAAGCCCCACTCTCCTTTCAATATTTTATTTACCAGGTAATCGTTGTAGGTACAGTATTCGCCTCTAAATTTATTGTAGGCCCCCATTACGGTATTGGCGCCGCCATTCACTATTGCAGCTTTAAATCCCGGCAGGTAAATTTCTCTCAAGGCCCTCTCGCTCATTTCTACGTTTATCCCGTCGCGTCGTATTTCCTGATTATTGGCCATAAAATGCTTTACACAGGCTGAAATTCCCTGATCCTGAACACCCTTTATATACCCAACCACCATTTTAGAGATCAGGTAAGGGTCCTCGCTCATATATTCGAAATTTCTTCCATTTAAGGGAGTACGAAGAATGTTAATGCCAGGACCCAGGATGACATCTTTGCCACGGTATTTTGCTTCGCTACCTAGTACAGAACCGAAAGCATAGCCTAATTCAGGGTTCCAGGTTGATGCCAGTGTTAGGCCCACGGGCAAATAAGTTGAGGAATCATTTCCTTTATTGTCAAGCGTCCAGTCGCGGCCGTGCTCCGGACGCACTCCATGCGGACCGTCTGATGTGGTTAGTTCCGGAATTCCCAGGCGCTCCACTCCTCCGGAAGTAAAAGATGAATTTCCGTGGATCATTCGGATCTTCTCTTCCAGGGTTAATTGCTTTAAAAGGTTTTCAATTTTTGTTTCAACTAAGGGATCGGTTTTTTGCTGGCCATTTGTCTTTACAATTGCAAAAACAAATAGTCCAGTTAGCAGTACCGTTAACAAGTTGGGCTTTCTCATGAACAAATTATAGTATTTTTATATAGTGTGTTTATTTAAAGTTTCGGATTTGTGCTTTCACTTTATCGGAAAAGGGTACCGGCGACAAGGACTTGGCTGGTACAGTAACCTTATGCAAAATGTTATCTGCTGGCAGGCAAACCAATCCATTTGTACTTTCTCCGGTGCTGGAATAGGTTACGAGGCTCAAAGTAGACCAATCCATTTGCGCTGTCGACTGAGCCAATTTGATGTGCGGAATTGCTGCTCCATCTCTAACCAAAATCACTGCTCTTACCTCTCCTGCTTTCAGCTTATGCCACCCACTGGCATACACTTCACCACTTTGATAGTCAATCCATTTGCCTGTTGGAAGATAAACATTCCGTTCGGTTACGTTTTCAAACAGCGGTGCTACTAGCATATCGCTTCCAAACATGTACTGATCATCAACCAGCCACGCACCCGGATCATTTGGATATTCAACGAATAATGCCCTAACCATTGGCAAGCCTCTTTCGGTACAATCTTTTGCCTGAGCATAGATGTAAGGCATTAGTTTGTAGCGCATTTCATCCGTTTTTCTGAAGGTGTTCAGGAATTGGGCGCTATATTCCCATGGTTCCTTTGGAGGCGCACCATGGCTGCGTGTATGTGATGATAGAAAGCCAAATGCTGCCCATCTTGCATATAGGTCTTCGGGTGATTTTAATACAAATCCGCCTATATCATGACTCCAGAATGAAAAGCCTGAAAGTCCGAAAGATAAACCCGCCCTGAGTTCGGCGGCCATTGCAGTATTGGTATTAGCGGCATCTCCACCCCAATGTAAAGGATAGCGCTGACTGCCTGCCCAGGTGCTTCTGGCCCAGATAATATTTTCCCCGTTTACCTGTTTGGTGATATCTGCAACGGCTTTGTTATAGCGTAATGGGTAAAGATTATGTTCGTAAAAGCCAGTCCTTCCGGAATGATAAATTCCATTTGCAGGGGCTGCTTCGCCGAAATCTACCTTAATAGCTCCTACTCCCAGTTTTAGCAATCCGGCTATTTTATCCTGGTACCATTTTACTGTGGTTGGGTTTGAAAAGTCTAAAACGGCATCTTCATAAGGCAAATTTCCTTTGCCGTCTTTTACCACCAGGTTTTTATCAACCAGCTCTTTAAACAGCACATTTTTTGGCGTGAAATAAGGCAATTGCCATAAGGAAACATGAAAGCCATCCTTTTTCAAATCGCTTAAGAGTTTAGCCGGATCTTTAAAACGATCGGGGGCGAATTTATAGTCTGTTCTCCAATCGGTTGTAAACCAGCCGGTATCGTAATGGATCACATCGGCAGGTACATTGTTTTTGCGAAGTTTTTCGGCTACATCTCTTCCGTCTTTTTCTGAGAAATAGGTAATTCTGCTCATCCAAAACCCGAATGACCAAAGTGGTGGCATGGAGGCTTTTCCGGTTAGGTTGGTGTATTCGTTCAGGATATTTTTAGGCTCGCCCAGGAATACGAACAGATCCAGTTCGTCATCGCCTATCATCAGGGAATTTACGGCACTAAAGTACTTGCCAAAATCGCAGGTTATGGGTGAGGACGTGTGCATAAACATACCATAACCGCGGCTGCTCATAAAGAATGGAATGGGCTTATACATGGTTTCGTTTTGCACGCCATTGGCATCATCAGCCCATAAAACTACCTTTTGCCCGCGTTTATCAAAGGCGGTAAAGGACTCGCCGCAGCCGAAGATCTTCTCTCCGGGTGAAAGGGAGAAGGCAGCCGCCATGCTCCGGGAATAATCAGAAGCTCTTCTGACATAAGAAAATGGCAGTACCGGAGTATAAGTTGAGTCTGCATTATCAACATGATGAATGGTTTTGGTTAGTAGTTTGCCACTGGCATCACGCAGTTCTACATGCCATGGATGCACCAGAATAGTGACTGAACCATAGGCGCTGGTATACCGGTGGCCGCCTTGTACTTTGCTATATTTCCATGATTTCGTGTCTATTGCAGCTTTGCCATTAACGAGCATCAAAGATTCTTCATTGGGTTTTACCTGCAAACCTGAACTTGCCTTAATACGGAGCGTTCTGTCTGAAACAAACTGGATAGAGAAAGGCAATGATGGAGAAGCGGCATATTCGGTTGATGGAAACTCATTGGCTTTTGCCGGGCTTAATACCCCTAACATATTATCGAAAGCTTGCCGCGTATTGTAGTTATAGCGTTTATAGGTAAGTTCCCCGCTGGCTGTTGCCGGGTCAAATTTTGAG
This sequence comes from uncultured Pedobacter sp., assembly GCA_966211215.1. Taxonomy (GTDB): domain Bacteria; phylum Bacteroidota; class Bacteroidia; order Sphingobacteriales; family Sphingobacteriaceae; genus Desertivirga. The sequence continues at coordinate 2,887 of CBIHNR010000140.1, read as the reverse complement.
AGGCTATCCGCCAGGTAATAGGTATTGGTGAAGTCTTTAAAGTCGCCGCTTATATCAATTGGTGCGTTTAATAACTTCATTTCCTGGATTTGGGCGGAAAGTTTCAATGTGGGGCTTGATAAAAGAGTAGCACAGAGTACTACCCATTTTTTGTTGATTTGCATGGTTGATAAAGGTATATCTAGTTGTATGTTTAGTGCTATTGCGTTGAGAAAACTGTTAATTGAGTTAAATTGCACATATTGAATGATCTAACAATCAACGCAGAATTTATTATATAATATCGTTAAAAAATAGCGGTTGATGTTCATCAACCGCTATTTGGCTGGCCATGGTTTTTAACAGAAATAACCTACCGAACCAGGTTTTCCGTATCTCCTATATCAGGGTGCCGGCGGTGTCCAGTTGTCACTAAACGTTTTCGAAAGAAAATTTAACACCTGGTACTCATTTTTGGTTTTATGCTTTACAGCCAGCTGCATCGTGTTTTCGGTCAAAGAAAGTATTCTTATACTCCCCATATTGCAATCACCGTGAGTAAAATTAACTCCCAAAATGGTTGCATCGGTTGTTGTTAATATTTTAGTATTCACGTCAAGAAAATAAGTTCCGTTCTCCACATTCAGATTTGAAACGCCCTTATGATCTGCTTTAAAGAAGGGTCCGCCTTTTAAGCTAAAGGTCATATAACCGTAGTCCTTTTTATCTGCCGCCCAGGTATCACTGGTATAGTTTGGTGCGTAAACCCAACAGTTGGATCCGTTAGGAACTTCACACACCTGGGTCCACTTAATGCTCTTGCCATCATCAGCGAGAGTGCCATAGGCATTATCCGCACCTGCAAAATAAATAGGACTTGAAAAAGCCTTTTTATCTCCGTTTGCATTCACATCCAGCACCCAGGTTTTTTCGTTCCCTACCCCGCCGGTTAGTAAAGTCCATAAAGGATCATTTACATAATTAAGGTTATCTGCAGTAACTTTAACAGTTACCGGGTCCATAGCAACAACACCGCCAGCCGTCATTGCAGAAAACTTTATGGGGTAGTCTCCTGTAAACGCAAAACGAACAGTATCTCTTTCCCTTGTTGACTTTCCGGTACCATAATCCCACATTGATACTGTTCCTGGCGTTTTATTGATCAGGATTACTGTATTGCCTCCCGGATCTGTCACTAAATCCTGAACAACCTCAAATTTAATCTCCGACTTATCAAGTATCCTTCCTAATTCATGTTTTTCTTTAGAACAGGATGAAATCAGGGATATTCCTAAGAGAAAAAGCCCTGTAAATTTTTTAATAACTTTCATTATAGAAATATTAAGTATTGTATCCTATTTAGCTGACTACCAGCCTGCATTTTGTTTTAATACACCGTTCGATAAATTGATTTGAGAATATGGGATTTGAACAAGCCCCTTGGTCTCAATCACTTTTGACGCTGAAATAGTTTTTGTTACATTAACCCCACCATTTTGAACAGTGGTATTTTCAGCTATTGTTGCGGCGGCTACGTTTATACCCTGGCGAAGCAAGTCCCAGTAACGGATACCCTCAAAAGCAAATTCGAAACGGCGCTCTGCCATAATATTACTTTGTGATACCGGCACTGAAACAAAATTTGATTTATAAGCACGCTGCCTTACCTGATCCAAATAAGATTGAGCACTTGGGCTGCCAAGTTCAGCGGCCATCAACAGCACATCAGAATAACGGATAACAACATAATCCTGGAATTGCGAGATCTGGAAGCTGCCCGCTCCTTTACCACTAACAACAGAAATAGCATTTCCGGCAGAATCTATGGCTAAGGGAGTATATTTCTTAGTATAGTACCCCGTGTACTCGCGCTGATCCTTTTGGTTGGTAAACTTTACTCCTTCATCTACTATCGAAATAATGGATGCAACTTTCCGGGTATCTGTATTGCTATACGCATTCCATAACTTAGCGCTTACAGTTTGAGCACCCCAGCCAAGTCCATACGGAGGTAACCATTGAGCACGAATACCGTTCATTACCATCCAATGGTTTCCATCGGTGTTTCCATTGTAATCGCTTGTATAAGTATATTTTATAGCGAATACAGTCTCCTTGTTATCTTCTCCCGCATAAGAGGAGCCTGATACCGGCCATAAGTTGGCAAAGTTATCTACCAAGCCAAAGCCGCCATTGCTAATTATATCTTCTAAATAACCTAAAGCTTCTGATTTGCTGATTACGCCCACCAGGTCAGGCTTAGAATAATATCCGGTATAATACAAGTATACACGGCCAGCTAATGCTTCTGCTGCCCATTTTGTTACCCTGCCATAAGTAGCTGCAGGCTGCGCTGTATAAGCCGTTGCAGGTAAATTATCTACTGCAAACTTTAAATCCCCCGCAATTACTTTATAGACGTCATCGGGGTTTGCTTGAGGAATATTATCCCTCGACGGCGCAGTAAGTAATGGAATGTTTCCCCAAAGCCTAACCATATCAAAATACAGGTAAGCCCTTATGAACCGCGCTTCTGCTTCATAAGTATTTCTTAACGCGGAATTGGATCCCCAGTTAATCTGATCCATTTTACTGATTAACATATTACAGCGAAATATCGCTCTGTAATAGGCAGCCCAATTTCCACCAAAAAGATCATTGTCAGCTGGAGATCGCAGCTTGTCAAATTCATCCATCATCTGGTAGCCAAAACCATCAGAATTACCTGTAGCGCCAAAAACGTTATCGGACATTACCTCAGATGCAATCGGAAAGGCAATTCCATTGTCATACACCTGCTGTAATCCATCATAGCAGCCTACTAACGCTTTAAAGCCGTCTGTTGGCGTTTTATAAAAGTTTTGTTCTGTAGCAGTCGTTACATCCTCTGTATCCAGAAAATCTTTAT
>CBIHNR010000139.1:0-15108 GCA_966211215.1 uncultured Pedobacter sp. | reverse complement strand
TCCAACAGAAAGAAAGTATCGCTTATCAAGGTTTAAAAGTAACGCATCTGATGTTATGGGAATATTAAATTTTAAAGTCAGGCGGTAGAAAAAAGGTCCTTGAAAGAGGGGACAAGGACCTTTATTTCATAACATTACAATTCGATCATTGCTTTTATTACCCCATTTTCCGGCTTCAAATAACTTTCAAATTCATCTTTCACGGAATCAAACGCAACTCGATGTGTAATGTATGTTGCGGGATTAACTAAACCTTTTTTCATGCTAGAAATAACATGTTCAAAGTCTTCTTTGGTTGCATTGCGACTACTCATTAAGGTAGCTTCCCTTTTATGGAATTCAGGATGAGACACAACAAGCTCCCCTTTTTGTAAGCCGACGAGCACATAACGTGCACCGTGAGCCATGTACATGAAGCCGTTGTTAATAGCACGCAAGCTTCCTGTAGCATCAATAACTACGGTAGGCATATCACCACTGGTAATTTCCATCAAACGCTCATCTACATTTTCTTGGACTGCATTTATAGTGTGAGATACTTGCAATTTATCTTTACAGAAAGCCAGGCGATTCTCATTGATATCCACAGCAATTACCTTACCACCAGCAATCCTGGCAAACTCCATAATACCCAAACCTATTGGGCCTGCCCCTATTACTAAGACAAATTCGCCAGGTTTTACGCCAGCTCTTTTAACACCATGTGCTCCTATCGCTAATGGTTCAACCAGGGCTAACTCATCGAAGCTTAAACCTTCACCGTGGAGTAATGAATATGATGGCACCGAAAGATATTCAACCATACCGCCATGCTGATGCACACCGCATACTTTAATACTAGAACAGCAGTTCTCTTTTCCACTGCGGCAAGCTATGCAAGTACCACAATTGAAATATGGAATAATGGTAACAGATTCGCCTGGAGTAAAGCCTTCCGCATCGCCTGCTACGTATTCAGCAGCAAGCTCATGCCCTAAAATTCTTGGATATTCAAAGAAGGGTTGAGTACCTTCAAAAGCATGAAGGTCGGTTCCACAGATTCCAACTCGTTTAATTTTTAATATCGATTGCCCTTCAGTTAGTTCAGGCTTTTCTACTTCACTATATTCGAACTTTCCGGGCGTTGTACAAACTAATGTTTTCATTAAATTTTAATTAAAGGCTATAGAATTTGGAGGCGTTTTGGCCGAATACTAAATTTCTTTCGTTCTGACTAAATGTGCTGAAATAGTCCTGAACAATATCGAGCATTTGCTCATACGAAGCAGCGACCTGGCAAACAGGCCAATCAGAGCCATACATGATTCTATTGGCACCGAACTGTTCTACAATTACATCGATATAAGGAAAGAAATCTTCTTTTTTCCAGTTCTTCCAGTCTGCCTCGGTAACCATACCTGATACTTTACAGTACACATTTTCGTGTTGAGCCAGGCTGGAGATATCTTTTTTCCACTCGTCTATTTTCTTGTCTTTGATATATGGCTTAGCCAGATGGTCTATGACAAAAGGCTGACTCGGAAAAGCTTCTATAAATTGCTTACTGTACACCAGCTGGTCAGGAAAGATCAGTATATCATAGGTGAAGCCGAATTTGCCAAGCGCTGAAATTCCTTTCATAAACGCTGGGCGAAGCATAAAGTCTCGTTGAGGCTCCCCTTGCAAAACATGCCTGAAGCCTTTTAACTTTTTAAACTGCCTATATTGTTCCAGTTGGGCTTCAATATCATCTGCCTGCAAATCAACCCAGCCAACTATACCTTTTATAAAATCAAATTTTTCCGCGTTAGCTAATTGGAATTCATTTTCAGCAACAGACTGGTCGGACTGTACGGTAACACAGCCATCAAAGCCATTGATCTTAAGTACAGGTAGTAAATCTTCAGGTAAAAAATCTTTTTGAATTACCTTCATTTCCTCGTTTATCCAGCTATCTCTAACCGGATTAAATTTCCAGAAATGCTGATGGGAATCAATTTTCATACAAAAGCTTATATATAATTATACTCTTGATTAATAAGTCCTTTTTCCTTTAATGCTGCCCAGAAACCCTCGGGAACCTCAGAATAAGCCATCCCGACATTTCCTTTCACTCGAGATGGATTGGTGGTATTAAGGGCCAGGCTTACTACACCTGGTGCTGTTAGTGCAAACTGCACACAAGCGGTTGCGGGCGAAATGTTAAATTGCTGGCATACTTCGTTAAATTGCTCACGCCATTGAAACAAAGCTTTATTCTCATCCGTGTCTGGAGTTACCAGCTTATAATCATAATACTCGCCGCCGGTTAAGAAGCCCGCATGAAAAACAGCCGAGTTTATTATTTGTACTCCATCCCCTTTTAACCTCTCCATAAACTGCAGCAATTCTTCCGGATGACATTTTATCGTCATGCTATTAGCTATCATTACCCAATCAAGCTTCACATCATTATAAATCCTTTCGATAATCCTCCATTTTTTTGCGCCAACGCCGATTAATACGTTATGCTTAGATTTTAAATCAGACAGGGCTCTGTAAGCATCAAGGATATCCTGGTAAAGGATAGCCTCTTCTTCTGGGCTTTTCGCTGTAGCCAGATATTCATCCGGGTCATGCACCGATAACAGTTGAGGAATATAGCCTCCAAGCAGTTCATTTCCCTGCTCAAAACATTCTATAATCCCTTGGTAGCTTATTTTTTGTACCGCATCAAATTTTAAATCACGCCAAACTCCCGGCTCGAAAGTCGGTTCGGGGGTTTTAAGCTCAGTGCGGTACCAACCTAGCTTGTTACTTATCAAAACGTCCTCTGGGTTAACGTTTAGCTCTTTTAAGCACTTCCCAATAGATTCAAGGGCTAAGCCGGCGCCATACTTTCCGGCACTGTCGAAAACAACTTTGCCCTCAGAATTTGAAACGCACTCCTTTACAATCTCCAATTTCACAGAATCATCTAATGCTGTAAAAAGGTTTCCAAGGGCACTCGACCCATATATTACTTTCGGAATCTTAAATTTTTTTTCAATTGACATTTAGCTCAAATTTGATCCCCTCAACACCCTCTCCTTCAATTGGAGTCATCAGGCTTATAAGGCGCATCAAATTTAAAATTTAGAAATCGATTTCCAAACTAATTCTAAACCATTTATAAAGTCGATTACAGATTGAATTACAGTTAATTAGATACTATATTTACACTTTAATGGGATCTTAAGAATATTTAACGTCTTTATAATAACTTTGAGCCCTTAAGACATAGCATGACTGGCAAAAGAGTAACCATTTATGACCTGGCAAACGAACTCGGCATCTCAGCCTCGTACGTTTCAAAAGCGTTAAATAACCAGCCTGGTGTAAGCAAAAAAATCCGCGAGCAGGTTTTTAAGAAGGCAGCAGAGCTTAACTACAAGCACAATCTACATGCCGCCAATCTCCGCAGAGGGTCATCGAAAACTATTGGAGTTGTTGTGCCCCATATAAATCAAAGTTTCTTTTCAGATGTAATTGCTGGTATTGAAGAAGCCTGCTCTGAAAATAATTATAACTTGATTATTTGCCAGTCGCATGAATCTTACCAGAAGGAATGCAAAGCGATTGAAACCTTAATACATCACAATGTAAACTGCATTCTGATATCAATTTCTGCAGAAACCCAAAATGCCGAATACTTACAGGAAATCAGGAATCATAATATTGAATTGATACAATTTGACCGTTATCTAGACGCTGTGGAGGGATACAAAGTGGTGAACGACAATTTACAGGCAGCGTATAAAGCTGTAAAAAGCCTAATCAATCAAGGCTATAAGAACATAGCATTTATTGGCGGGCCGGGATACTTAAAAATCTTCAATGATCGAAAATCCGGCTACCTCCAAGCAATTACAGAGGCCGCCTTGACGGTGGACGATAGCTTTATCAACGAAAACAGCCTCGACTCTTCAACCAATGATGCCCTGGAAACAGCACTTACTTTGTTGTCATCTCCAAATCCACCCGATGCATTCTTCACAGTATCAGACCACCAGGCGCTTTCAGTTTTAAAAGCTGCACAGCAGCTTAATATTAATGTGCCGCAGCAACTGGGTGTTTTCGGTTTTGCTAATGAAACCTTTAGCCAGCTTACCAGTCCTGCGCTTTCTAGTGTGGATCAAAAGAGCAAGGAACTTGGATATTTTGCAGCAAACCTATATTTTAAAAAAGGCGCTTCAAATGGCACTGAAGATAACTCACAAGAGAAAATCATCGAAACGGAGTTGATTTTCAGGACCAGCTCTTTAAGAAATGGCTAATAATTTATCTAGTTAATTTACTCTTAGTGTTTCGTATCAGGCAGGCTAAACGTATTTATTTCTGTCCGCAGATTTAAATTGTTTATATGAAACTAACGTATTGCTTATTCTTCGTTGCCCTATTTGCCATAAGCGCATGCAAAAAATCTGAGACTGAGGCCAATAAGGCCAAGGGGCCACTCACTTCAAAGGCGACTATAAATAACAAAACATACCCCACTATTTTAATAGGCGCTCAAGAATGGACGTCGAGCAATTATGAAGGTGAGGGCGGAATTAGCGGCGCAAAGCCAGAGTATGGCAAGTACTATACCTTATCCGAAGCGTTGGCAATTAATTTAACTGGGGGATGGCGCATTCCAACGGTTTCAGATTATACGCAGCTGGCAGAATCGCAGGGGATAGTAGTTACCTCGCAATCTGCCTATAAACAGGAAGCTATAAAGAAGCTTACCTCAAAAACCAATTGGCTAAACGTGCAGGGCACTAACGAATCGGGCTTTAATGCCTATCCTGCCGGCTATAGCTTTTCTGGCTCGATACCCTTGGATGGCGATATATCCGAATTCTGGACTATGGACGGAACCACTTTCAGCATCCAGGAAGGAGCCAACAAATCCCTCAGATTAGTCTTCTACGACAACAGCCACAGTTCATTATATCGATTTAATCTGCGGTTTGTACGTAATAGATAAATGCCGGGCAAGGTGTAAATCTTTCCTTTAAAAAAAGGCAGGATCGTAGTACCTTGCAACCGATGTTTAGCGACAAAATTATTAACGGGGAATCAGGCGTACTACTATATGGTATTACTCCACCGAAATCGAGCAATCCACCGGAAAAAATTGAAGAAATAACTTTAAAAACCATCAATCGAATTAAGCAATTAGAGATTGATGGGCTGGTTATTTACGATATACAAGATGAAGCGTCGAGAAATGCAAGCGAGCGTCCTTTCCCTTTTATTTCTACGGTTGATGCACATACCTATTCATCGGTTTACCTAAAGGAGCTCAACCTTCCTAAGATTGTTTATTGTTCGGTTGGTAAATTATCTGAAGAAGAGCTTAGTGCCAACCTAATGGATAGCCATCCCGATAATGCTTCGGTTTTTGTTGGAGTGCCTTCAAAAGGCCACCCTGTCAAAATGACCTTGCCACAGGCTTATACTATTTGGAACCAAATCTCCCGCCAAAACCTATTGGGTGCAGTTGCTATTCCAGAAAGACATTATTTAAAGAAAAACGAGCATCTCAAAATTGCTTCGAAGCTTGAGAACGGGTGTTCTTTCTTTATTACTCAATGTGTTTACAACGTTGATAACGTAAAAACTCTGGTTACTGACCTACACAATTGGAGCAAACGAACCGGGGTTAAACTTCCTACATTAATTTTCACTTTAACGCCCTGCGGGTCACTCAAAACATTAAAATTTATAGATTGGTTGGGCATCCATGTCCCCGAATGGCTTGCTAATGAGCTATCTAATTGCAATAATATTTTAGAAAAATCAGTTGATACGTGCCTGAAAATCGCTTCGCAGATCATGGACTTTTGTATTGAAAAAGAAGTTCCCTTCGGCTTAAACATCGAAAGTGTTTCTATTAAAAAAGATGAAATTGAAGCATCTGAGAATCTGCTTATGTCAGTAGCTGAATTGCTTAAGGAAAAAGGGATCAGGCCAATTGAAGAATAATTGCTCTCTCTAAGGGTTACTTTTGTTCAATTACGGGTATTAACAATAAACAACCTTTAGAAACATGAAAAAACTATTTAAAATCGGATACGTGGCATTTGCCATTTCCTTACTAGCCGCTGCTTGTACTTCAAACAAATCAGAAAGCAACACTGCAGACTCTATTGATTCAACTGCAGATGTAAAAGTTGATTCTATCGAAGCTCAGGCAGATACTGTTGATTCTGTTGCAGATGTTAAAGTTGATTCAGTTAAACACTAAACTGAATAATATTTTAGAAAGCTGGCCTTAATAAGGCTGGCTTTTTTTTTGTGAAAGTTTAATTTGTTTTTAAAAGGACACAAAGAACCTGCTTGCTACTTTCATCGCCGTTTGGGAGCTTTTGCTCATGCAGGTTTTGTTTTTCAGCCTTTAGCAAAAGAGAGTTGTCCTATTCTCAGCTGCAAATTCAAAATTTCAGAATTTTTAAAAAAAACAGCTCGATTTAGAAACTGGATCTACCCCTTTCTTGATCAAAAGAAGTTTTCAATGTATATTAAGGATCAAGCAAGAAGCACCAAAAACAAAAAACCCCTCAGAAGTTAATCTGAAGGGTTTTAAAGAGTGGGAGATACTGGGTTCGAACCAGTGACCCCCTGCTTGTAAGGCAGGTGCTCTGAACCAGCTGAGCTAATCTCCCTTTGGATGTAAAATTATTAGAAATAAAAACCCTTCAAATCGCTTGAAGGGCTATTTTGGTGGGAGATACTGGGTTCGAACCAGTGACCCCCTGCTTGTAAGGCAGGTGCTCTGAACCAGCTGAGCTAATCTCCCTTTTTGAAAACGTTAAGCTAATAAGCCTCTCCGTTTTCATGCTGCAAATATAGGCGCATAAATTAGTTATCCAAAATTAATTTTAAAATAATCTACAAGCCACTTTATTACAGATATTTAGTTATTTCTTCAGACATTGGCTTGACGCCAGAGCGGAATCTATGAATCAATTTTCCGTTCTCATCAATTAAAAACTTTTCAAAATTCCACTTAATATCACCTGTAAAGTCAGGATTTTCGACCTTTGTAAGGTATTTAAAAAGTTCAGCAGCATCTTCGCCCTTTACGCTTACTTTCTCAGCTAATGGAAAGGTAACGCCATAGTTTTTTTGGCAAAATTCTTTAATAGTAAGGTTAGCACCGGGCTCCTGGCCTCCGAAATTGTTTGCTGGAAAACCAATAACGACCAGCTTACCCTTGTATTGCTGCCACAACCTTTCAAGCTCAGCATATTGGGGTGTGTAACCACATTTAGAAGCTGTATTTACAATTAACAGCTTTTTGCCTTTAAACTTCTTCAACACCAATGGTTTTCCATCAATAGTATTCAGCTTAAAGTCGTAAACAGATTTTACAGGGGCAATAAATAAGGTTAATAAAACAACAAGTAAAGTTTTCATTATTAAGTGTTTGTGTGTTGAGTAAAAGTACTTTTCCCGCTTCAATAAAGCAAACGGGAAAGATAAAAGCTTTATGACAAGTATTTGCCTACAATCGGCATCCTTCTACCCATTCCAAATGCCTTAGGCGAAACGCGTAGAATGGGAGGTGTTTGATAACGTTTAAATTCTGCCCTGTTAACCATTTTTAACACCCTGGCTACCAGCTCCGCATCAAATCCTTGAGCTATAATGTCTCTCGAACTTTTCTTCAATTCAATATACTGATATAACAATCTGTCTAAAACGTCATATTCAGGTAATGAGTCGCTATCCTTTTGATCGGGACGCAGCTCGGCAGAAGGAGGCTTTACAATACTGTTTAAAGGAATAATTTCACCATTACGGTTAATATAATTAGCAAGTTCATACACTTGTGTTTTATACACATCCCCAATTACCGAAATTGCGCCCGCCATATCACCATATAAGGTACCGTATCCTACAGCAGCCTCACTCTTGTTAGATGTATTCAATAACACATAGCCAAACTTGTTAGAAAAAGCCATCACAATAACAGCCCGGCTCCTGGCTTGAAGGTTTTCTTCGGCGATGTTAAACGGCAAGCCGTTAAACACTGGAGCCAGCACATGGTCAAAAGCATCTGCAACATCCTTAATCGCCACAATTTCATACTTGCAGCCCAGATTTTTCGCCAAATCCAGGGCGTCCTGAACGGAATGCCCTGTAGAATACCTAGAAGGCATCAATACCGCCATTACATTCTCTGCGCCCAGGGCCTCCGCCGCTAAAGCACAAACTACGGCAGAATCAATCCCTCCTGACAGGCCTAATACTGCTTTAGAAAAACCCGATTTTTGAAAATAATCCCGAATTCCTAAAATCAATGCATTATAAATTTGCTCTACGTCCGGACTGGGTTCGTATTTCATAGGCTCAAGCCCAAGTAGCTCGCCATTGTCAAGCTCAAAAATCTTCAGGTCCTCCTCAAAATATTTCAACTGACTAAGCATTTCGCCTTTAGCATTAAATGCGAAAGATCCACCATCAAAAATTATTTCCGTTTGTGAGCCCACTTGGTTTACATATAATAACGGGAGGCTATATTTCTTCGAGTTATCGCTTAGAACCTTATAGCGATTATCGTCGTGATTATAAGAGAAAGGCGAAGCAGCTATGTTAATCATTAAATCAGGCTTCTCTTTAACTAACTCATCCATAGGTGCCGAAATATAAAGAGGGTTATCATTTATATTCCATAGGTCCTCACAAATGGTTAAAGCAATTTTTACCCCTTTAAAGTCAATACATTTAAACGATGTATTAGGCTCAAAATATCGGTATTCATCAAATACATCATAAGTCGGTAGCAAAGCTTTGTTCACCAAAGCCTTTATCTCGCCATCCTCAATAAAATAAGCTGAATTAAATAAATCTTTGCCTTCAAACTTTGGGTTTCTGGTTGGCGCACCTAGAATAGCAGCAATGCCTTTTGTGTGTACAGCTATGTTCCGAATAGCTTCCTCAGACAAATCAATGAACTCTGTAAATTCCAGAAAATCCCGGGGGGGATAGCCGCAAATGGCAAGTTCGGCAAATACAACCAAGTCGGCTCCATCAGCCTTTGCCTGGTTAATTGCATTTATAATTTTATTAGAATTCGACTCGAAATTACCTATATGATAGTTTAATTGAGCGAGGGCAATTTTCATCACTATTATTTTTAAAATGGATAAATACGGTAACTACTATTGAGAGATCGGCATCTAAGGGACAATCCTCATGTAGTGCACTTCAAGAAAATCAGATTAGAACAATACTCCCAAGCTTAGTGCCAAATAAGAATTTCGGAATGAATCGCCTTTATCCAAAACTTCGGTAAAACCATTGCTGAACGTTATTCCTGTTAAAAACTTCGCGTTCTCATTATAATCCCATTGTACTCCAGCTCCGGCAACCAAGCCTAACCTAAACACATTCGCATCTTTCAGGTTCTGGTTTTTTAAGCTGGTTTTTACGGCACTTGCACTTTTTAATTCGTCATCGTAACGCCCGCGAACCTTAATCCCTGTGCCCAAACCAAACTGCCCGTAAAAGCTCTTACCGGCAGTCACATTAGTTTTTAACTTAATTGTTAATGGAATTTCAATATACTGAATTTTATATGTCCTGTCTGTTTTTTCGACGCCGGTTACCGCATCTTCAGTAGGTGTAGACACTTTTGCATTAATACTTGTAACCGTAAAAGCAGTTGAAAAGAAGTAATTCTTGGAAAAGCCAAAATCTCCAAGGAGCCCATATGTAAACCCGAACTTTGAACCATCTGCCGATGAATTGGACGTATTATCGCCGCTGATTTTAGCAAAGCCGAAGTTTGGGCTTGCTGTAAAACCTAGTTGAAAGTTTTTGGCCTCCTCTTCCTGCGCTTTTAATAAAGCTGGAACCAAACACATTAATAAAACGAAGATTTTGGTTTTCATTGCTAAAGTTGTTTTTGAGCAAATGCATAAAGTGCGCTGACATATTTAAAGCCAGTGCAGCGCATTTGTTTGATAAAATAATTAATCTTTAAAGTGTCAAAATTCTTATTTCGAAATAAAAAACATAGCTTTTCTTATTTTCGTTTCACTAAAAAAAAGCCATGCCTCTATTAAGGACGTTTCAAATCTACTTGTTTTTTTTATTTGCCCTTGCCTTCACCGCATGTAATCGAAAAAAAGAAGTTGATGTGAGTGATATCCAGCTAAGCCTTAAGGTGGAGCGCTTTGACCGGGAGTTTGGAAAACTTAATCTTCAGAATTTAAAATCAGAAGTCCCTTTGCTTCAAGAAAAATACAAGCCTTTTTTTAATGATTACATCGAGGGCATGCTTGACATAGGCTCCGCCTTGGATACAACCTACTACAATAACCTGCGGACGGTGATTCAAAGCCAAGATTATATTGCTTTAAAAGAAGAAGTGACTGCAAAATATCCTGATCTAGAAGCAAGCGAAGCAGAATTAACAGATGCATTTAAACATGTTAAATATTATTATCCGCAACAAAAAATCCCAAGGCTGATCTCATTTATATCCGGATTCGCGGTCCAGACTCCCATTGGCGAAAACTATATAGGAATAGGGTTAGATATGTTCTTAGGGCCTGATTCTAAATTTTACCCAGCTTTACGAGAAAGTATTCCACTGTATATATCGCGGAAATTCACAAAGCAGAATATCGCTCCGCGGGTAATTGAAACTTACATTCGTGAAGAAATGTTTCCGGAACCTGATAACCTCAATACCTTCCTCGACCGGATAATCTACAACGGCAAAATGCTATATATGATGGATGCTCTGATGCCCAATCTGCCTGATTCCTTAAAAATCAATTACAGCGCCACACAAATGCAATGGTGCCAGGAATATGAAACGCAAATATGGGGCTACTTTTTGGAAGAAAACCTCTTATATGAAACGGATTATATGAAAATCCAGAAATACTTAACCGAAGCGCCGTTTACACCTGGCATAGGCGAAAAAAACGAATCTGCCCCTAAACTAGGGATTTACATTGGCTGGCAGATAGTCAAAAAGTATATGAAAAAAAATGAGGATGTAAGCTTGCAGGATTTAATGAAGAACGCTAACTATCAGGAGATCCTAACTCGTTCTAAATACAAGCCGAAATAAAAGGGCACACGATAACGTATGCCCGAGGTTTTTTATTTAAGAATTTTAGCAACTGAGGACAAGCAAATAATCACTCCAATTACCAAAATAACGTTTGAAATAATATCAATTAATCTGAATGTTCCGAAGAAGCGTGCTACAATCCCTACCATGGTAATTACTATACCAACCGCCATTAAAGTATAATGACTAGGGTTATTTGCATTATTAATTTCTCTGTTTTCGTTTGCCATGTCCAAATTTTATTGCGGGCGAAATTACAAAACGAATTCAATACAAAAAAGCTTTTAACCGTAAAAGAAACAGCCATTTGCAAACAATATTTTGGCAAGAGAAGTTAAAAATAGAAAATGCATTTATTATGGCTAAATACTCAGAAAAAGCAAGTGACAAAGTTGGCAAGGCCATGCACGAAATGAAAGAAGGAAAATTGAAATCAAGTTCAGGAAAGAAGGTCACTTCAAAGAAGCAAGCAGTTGCGATCGGGTTATCTGAAGCCCGCCAAGAAGGTGCCAAAGTTCCCAAAAAGAAAAAATAGAAATGTATAGCGGCAAGAAGCACTTCGCCGCTATTTTTTTATCCATTATCGCTTACAAGCGAAAAATAACTAAGTGCTGAATTCATAAAATCAAAGTCTGCCGAAGATATTGCTATATCGATAGCCCTTGCATTTTCGATTGCCTGGCTTACATTTCTAGCACCAACCAAAACCGCCGTAATCCCCGGTTTTTCAATTGTCCAACGCAAAACCAGCTGTCCTAAAGTTGCATTGTTTGCTTCTGCAATTGGCTTCAGCTTCTCAAGCAGATCATTTATTCGCCTGATATTCTCCTCTGTATATAGGCGATGGGTTACTCGGTGGTCCCCTTCCGCAAACCTGTGCCCGGGCCTAATCTTACCGGTAAGCAAGCCGCGCTCCAATGGGCTATACGCTAAGATGGACTTTCCATTGGCAAGGCAATAAGGCAATACAACTTCTTCTATACTCCGGTTTAGCATGCTATATGGCACTTGATCCGATACAATATTTAACACATTGTCAGCCGCCTTTAACTGCTCCTCGTTGTAATTGCAAACACCGGCATATCTAACTTTACCTTGCTGAATTAGCTGGGCGACGGCCTCCATCGACTCCTCAATCGGTGTGCTCGGGTCTGGCCAGTGTATTTGATATAAATCAATATAATCGGTCCCCAACCGCCTTAAACTGCCCTCACATTCAGCAATTACCTGTTCTTTTCCTGCATGTTTGTAAATGTCAATCTCCTTACCGGTATTATCCTTACTTTGAAAGTAAAACTCGCCAACAGGCTTATCCCAACGTAAGCCGAACTTGGTTAATAGTTGAACATTATCCCTTGGCAATCCTTTAATGGCTTCGCCAACAATTTCTTCGCTTAGCCCCTGTCCATAAACCGGAGCTGTATCAATGGAAGTAACACCATTTTTATAGGCTTGCCTGATAGCATCAACAGCCTCGCCACGTTCAACACCGCCCCACATCCATCCGCCAGCAGCCCAGGTACCAAATACTATTGTTGAAACCTCAAGATCCGTATTACCTAATTTTCTATATTCCATCTTCTCAAACTTTACAACTCAAACATGCATAAGGAGATTAAGTTTAGAACAAGTAAATGCTGCTAAAATCATTACACCGGAACAGGTTTAAAACACGAAAGCCCCTGCATTCACAGAGGCTTCCTTTAGAATACTAAATTTTTACCCGTTTGACAGCGCTGCAGCACCACTTACAATCTCTGTAAGTTCGGTTGTGATTGCAGCCTGGCGAGCTTGGTTGTACGACAATTTCAGCGAACGTAATAAATCACCGGCGTTGTCAGTAGCTTTATCCATTGCAGTCATCCTTGCGCCATGCTCTGCAGCATGTGAATCAAGGATTGCCTTATATAACTGAATCTTTATTGATTTAGGGATAAGAGAATTAACGATCTCTTCCTTAGATGGCTCAAGAATATAATCTACGTTAGAAGCATCCTTCTTATTCGCCTGCTCAGTGCGGGGAAGCGGAAGAAGCTGCTCAGTAACTAACTCTTGGAGCGCCGCATTTTTAAAGTGGTTATAAACAAGCTCCACCTTGTCGAAGTCTCCATTTATAAACCCAGCCATAATAGCTTCAGTTATTATTGAGGCATTTTCAAAGGTTAAAGCACTGTATAGTTCATTGTTATTTCCAATTACTTTATACTTACGCTTTTCATAGTAGTCCTGCACTTTTTTGCCAATTGCAACAATGCTTACATTACCCTTATGGAATTGCTCCGCATATTTAGTGCTGATTAGCTGATTGGCAGCTTTGATCGCGTTAGCATTAAAAGCCCCAGCCAATCCACGATTAGAAGAAACTACTACTATAAGAACTTTAACCGGCTCACGCTCCTGGATATATGGAGATGAAGCAGCCTCAAGGCTAGCAGAAAGATTTCCTAAGATATCCTTTAATTTGTTAGCGTAAGGACGTAATTGAACGATTGCATTTGTAGCTCTTTTCAGCTTAGCTGCCGAAACCATTTTCATGGCCTTGGTAATCTGCTGAGTTGAACTTACAGATGAAATCCGGTTTCTTACTTCTTTTAAATTAGCCATTCTTTATTTTAGATGTAAGATGTGAGATATAAGATAAAGGCGAAACGCCTAATTCTTTACTCTCAATCTGTTTCTTTATCTAATTATTTTTAAGATTTGAGATTTTAAAAGGTTAAGCGAGGAATCCAATTCTTGCATCTTGCCTCTTAAATCTCATTTCTTTCTTAATATCTACCTGCCAGCTCCTTAGCAACAGTTTCAAGCACGCCTGTGATGTTGTCATCAAATTTTCCAGCTTTTAAAGCTTTTAAAGTTTCAGGGTGGCGAACTTCCAATTGCTGTAGGTATTCTGCTTCGAACTCTTTTACTTTATTTACAGGCACAGAACGTAATAAACCTTTAATACCTGCGTAAATAATTGCTACTTGTTTTTCTACAGAAACCGGAGAGAACTGGCCTTGTTTAAGGATTTCCACGTTACGTGCACCTTTGTCGAGAACCAATTTAGTAGCAGCGTCAAGGTCTGAACCAAATTTAGAGAACGCCTCTAATTCACGGTATTGAGCCTGATCTAACTTAAGGGTACCAGCTACTTTCTTCATTGACTTAATCTGAGCATTACCACCTACACGAGATACAGAAATACCTACGTTAATAGCTGGACGCACACCCGCGTTAAACAGGTTCGACTCAAGGAATATCTGGCCGTCTGTAATCGAAATTACGTTAGTTGGGATATATGCAGAAACGTCACCTGCCTGAGTTTCGATAATTGGAAGGGCCGTCAAAGAACCACCACCTTTTACCAAATGCTTAATAGAATCAGGTAAGTCATTCATTGCCTTTGCAATGTCGTCTGAAGCGTTAATTTTAGCGGCACGCTCCAATAAACGACTGTGAAGATAGAACACGTCTCCAGGATAAGCCTCACGGCCCGGAGGACGTTTTAATAACAGAGAAACCTCGCGATAAGCAACAGCCTGCTTAGATAAATCATCATAAATGATCAATGCGGGGCGTCCTGTATCGCGGAAGAACTCACCGATAGCAGCACCAGCAAATGGAGCAAAAAACTGCATCGGAGCAGGGTCTGCAGCAGAAGCAGCAACAACCACTGTATATGGCATAGCGCCATTTTCTTCAAGGGTTCTTACAATTTGAGCTACCGTAGAGTTTTTCTGCCCTACTGCAACATATATACAGTAAACTGGTTGTCCAGCTTCGTAAAATTCTTTTTGGTTGATAATAGTATCGATACAAACGGCAGTTTTACCAGTTTGACGATCACCGATTACAAGCTCACGTTGTCCGCGGCCGATTGGAATCATTGCGTCAATAGCCTTGATACCGGTTTGAAGTGGTTCGGTTACTGGCTGGCGGTAGATAACCCCTGGCGCTTTACGCTCAATTGGCATTTCGTACAACTCTCCAGTGATAGCTCCTTTTCCGTCGATAGGCTGTCCAAGCGTGTTAACAACACGTCC
>CBIHNR010000138.1:0-15156 GCA_966211215.1 uncultured Pedobacter sp. | reverse complement strand
CCAGGTCGTTTCCATCGGCTTCCATCACATCCCATCCGAAAGCTTCCCATTTAGCGCGAAGGTTTCCTAAAGAAAGTACTTTTTCGGTAGGCCCGTCAATTTGCTGCCCGTTAAAGTCAATCGCAGAAATCAGGTTATCTACTTTATTGTGGGGGGCATACATTGCCGCTTCCCAGATCTGCCCTTCCTGGAGCTCGCCATCCCCGTGAAGGGAGAATACCAAAGACTTGTCGCCGTTTAGCTTTTTAGCTTGTGCAGCGCCAATGGCTACTGACAAGCCCTGGCCCAATGAGCCTGAAGCAATACGGACGCCCGGAAGGCCTTCGTGGGTAGTGGGGTGGCCCTGAAGCCTTGAATTCAGCTTACGGAAAGTAGCCAGTTCTGCCACGTCAAAATATCCTGAACGTGCAAGCACGCTATAAAAAACAGGGGAAATATGCCCGTTGGAAAGGAAAAACAAATCTTCGCCCTTGCCATCCATCTTGAAATCAGGGTTGTGCTTCATGATGTGGAAGTACAAGGCTACCAGGTAATCTGTACAGCCTAAAGAGCCACCGGGGTGCCCAGACTGGCATTGGTGTACCATCCGTACAATATCGCGGCGAACCTGCGTGGCGATATTGTTCAAGTTATTTATATCTACGCTCATTTTTTTAGAAAGCGCCAAAATTAATTATTTCCATTGAAAGCCACGTGTTTAGCTTTTTTAAATTATTAACAATATAGAGAAACGCCCGAAACTTTTGAATATAGCCCTCGTACAAGTGGCAATACTTTATCTAAGAAAAACATTTTTTATTAAACCTGCGGTTAACTTCTGTTAGCCTCATTATTGTTGGAGCCATGGTGAAAGGATCTATACTGTCTTGTAAACTGAAGAGTTGCCGTTTTTTTGTAATTGCTTTATTGGTGTTGTGCGTGGGGTATGCTAAAGGACAAAACGGTTCGGTGGGCATCGGTACCGATAAGCCCAACGCTAAGTCTATCCTCGATATTCACTCACAAACAAAGGGGCTCTTAATCCCAAGATTAACAACTTCAGAAAGGGAAGCTTTACAGCTGACAGGAGCGGCTAATAATGCCATAAATGGCTTATTGATTTTTAACTCCAGTACAAATAAATTCAATTTTTGGCAAGACGATAAATGGGTTGATATTTCTGAAGGTTCTGGCGCTCAAGGCTTGAAAGGAGATACTGGGGCACAGGGCCCACAAGGGCCAGTCGGGCCTGCGGGCCCTCAAGGGGACAAAGGAGATAAAGGTGAGAGAGGGGATATTGGGCCACAAGGCATTCAAGGCCCCCAAGGCGGTCCAGGCCCACAGGGTTTACAGGGGCCTGAAGGTCCGCAGGGAGAGCGCGGAGGTATCTGGTTCAATGGCGTTTTAGACCCACCCACCGGTGCCACAGAGCCAGAAAGCGTAAAAACTGGTGATCTATACCTTAATAATAGTACTGGTAAAGCATATCGTAAAGAATCTAATGGCTCCTGGAAACTTATTGCAGAATTAACTACAGGAATAATTGGCCCGGCGGGCCCTGCCGGAGCGCAGTGGTATAGCGGTGTTTTAAATCCACCTTTAGCGCCGAATGAGCCAACTGATGCAAAAAAAGACGACCTGTACCTTAATACATCAAATGGTGCAGTATATAAACGAAATTCTGATGGTACCTGGACTACAATCGCAAATTTAACAACTGGAATTGTAGGGCCTCAGGGGCCAGCAGGCGCACAAGGGCCTGCCGGGCCACAAGGCCCCAGAGGAGAAGTTGGTATTCAAGGCCCTGCTGGTGCTCAGGGAGAGAAAGGCGAAAAGGGCGATAAGGGAGAAATCGGTTCCCAAGGGCCTGCCGGCGCAACTGGGCCTCAAGGTTCAGCCGGCCCTCAGGGTGAAAAAGGAGACACAGGTTTGCAAGGTCCGCAAGGCCCCGTTGGAGCTCAAGGCCCGGCTGGCCTCCAGGGAGAGAAAGGCGAAAAGGGCGATAAGGGAGAAACTGGTTCGCAAGGGCCTGCCGGCGCAACAGGGCCTCAGGGAGCAGCCGGCCCTCAAGGCGAAAAAGGTGATACTGGTTCGCAAGGGCCGCAAGGCCCTGCTGGAGCGCAAGGCCCAGCTGGACTTCAGGGAGAGAAAGGCGAAAAGGGCGATAAGGGCGAAATCGGTTCTCAAGGGCCTGCCGGTGCAACAGGGCCTCAGGGAGCAGCTGGCTCTCAAGGCGAAAAGGGAGATACAGGTTTACAGGGACCGCAAGGCCCTGCTGGAGCTCAAGGCCCTGCTGGACCTCAGGGAGAGAAAGGCGAAAAGGGAGATAAGGGAGAAACCGGTTCTCAAGGGCCTGCCGGTGCAGCTGGGCCTCAGGGTTCAACCGGCCCTCAAGGAGAGAAAGGGGATATCGGATCGCAAGGACCGCAAGGCTTAACCGGTCCGCAAGGCTTAACCGGCCCTCAGGGAGCGAAAGGAGATAAAGGGGAAAAAGGTGACACTGGTTCGCAAGGGCCACAAGGTGCAACAGGCCCCCAAGGTTTAACAGGGCCTCAGGGAGAAAAAGGAGATAAAGGTGAAAAAGGCGATACTGGTGCAACAGGCCCTCAAGGATTAACTGGGCCTCAAGGGCTTCAGGGTCCAGCTGGAGTGCAAGGCATACAGGGACTACCTGGCGTAAATGGTATTGATGGATCTAAATGGTATGTTAACAGTAATTCTCCCACAGATAATACCGGCGTTAACGACGATTTATATCTAGACAATCTAACCGGGGATGTATATGTTAAAAAAGCTTCTGGTTGGGGTGATCCTGTTGCTAACTTGAAGCCTGCCGATACCTGGTCACTGCAAGGAAACTATGGAACTTCACCGGCATTTGGGGGGACTAACGGGTCATTTATCGGTACCAAAGATGCTAAAGACTTTGTAGTGGGGACTAGTAATTTCGAAAGAATGAGGGTTAAAGCTTCGGGAAATATTGGAATTGCTACAAATTTGCCTTCTGCTAAGTTACATGTTAACGGAGATTTCCTTCTGGGACAGGGTGGTTCTATATTAAGCAGGGTTCTAAACAAGAGCTTTACATATGATTTGCCGGCGATGGGGATAGCCTCTGGCACAAAAATCCTCGTTACTGTCGATGGAGTGATCGCAAATATGGGGACCGTCAACGTTAGTCCTGCAGCAGAACTTCCTGATGGATTAATCATAAGCTATGCCAGGGTTTCAGCAGCAAACACCGTAGAGATTAAATTTTTTAATTCTACAAGTAACCAATCGATTGATTTGGGCCCGACAGTATTCAATCTTACAATAGTTCAATAAGATGAAGGGGAAAGTGTTTTTGTTCTTGCTTGGCTTTTTGCCTTTCATGAGCTTACAAGCCCAGCTTCATAATACTGGGCAAATTATCCATCTCGATAACGATGCTTTGGTTTTTGTTGAGGAAGATTACACCCACGCTGATGGAGAGGTATCTGGCAATGGAAACCTGGAGCTAAAAGGAAACTGGAGCAATACCTCAGCAGGGGCGGTGTTTAGGAATGCTGATGGGTTGGTTATTTTAAATGGTTCGGCCCAGGCGATTAAAGGGAATAAAACTGTTTTCCCAAGCTTGAAGTTAGGTGGCGATGGTGCAAAAATGCTTGAAAGTGATACGGATATTGGAGGCACACTTTACCTGGAAAATAATTATCTGCATCTTAAAAGGTATTCACTGAATATTTTGAATCCTAGCGCTGCAGCGATACAGCGGTCCAGCGGTTTTATCATAACAGATGATGGTGGTTTTTTAGCGCGAAATACCAACTCCGTTTCGCCTTATTTATTTCCCTTAGGGGCAATTAAAAATTCGAATGTTTTTGCTGTTGGCTCACCTGAATTATATCGGCCTGTAGTGTTCGAGCCTTCAAGTTCGCTGCCAAATACATTTTCCGCTAATCTTAACGCGTTCGATCCCAATTCCCTTTACCCCAGAACTAAAAAGCTTACTGATGTTGATAAGGTATTTGAGAAGTATTTTTATTTGATAAACCATAGCTCAGGCACCTCAAATTTTGGGTTTAAGCTTTACCAAAATACAGCAGTTGAAGATAATTCGATTATTGTTGGGTGGAATTACAGTTCTGCCTTGTGGGAAAAAATACAAACATCATTACAAGACGGCTTATATGGGGATGGTTTAAATAGGATGATGGCCACAAACTTTTCATCGAGCACTAACAACTTACCTGTATCATTAGCCAGTTCACCTACACTGGATAACCCGTTCACATTTTATAACGCCTTTTCACCAGATGGCGATGGAAAGAATGATACGTGGCAAATTAAAAATATCGAACAGTTTCCGGATAATAGCTTGACCATCTTTAACAGGTGGGGAGACGAAGTTTATCAAGTTAGCAGTTACTCAAACAACAAAGCCTGGGATGGTGGAAGCCTTCAGCCAGGTACATATTTTTACATGTTAAACGTAAAAATTAATGGACAAAGCAAATCCTTTAAAGGATTTATAACAATGGTTAAAAAGAATTAAAATGAAATACTGTCTGCCTTTTTTATTTCTTTTGATTGGCTTTGGTGCTTTTGCCCAGCAGGATGCCCAATACAGTCAATATATGTTTAACAGCATGGTAATTAACCCAGCTTATGCTGGCTATCGTGAATCGTTAAATGTTAGTATGTTGCACCGCGACCAATGGACAGGTTTAGATGGTGCGCCCAAAACCCAATCGTTTGTAATTGATGCCGCAACCGGCCGTGAAAATAGAGTAGGGCTTGGCTTGTCTATAATAAATGACAAGCTTGGCTTGCAAAGGCAATCGTCTGCGCATGTAAATTATGCATATCGCCTACCGGTTGGAGAAAATGACTCTAGGCTGTCATTTGGTTTGTCACTAGGTATAGCCCAGTATGTTTTGAACGCATCAGATGCCAGTGTTGGTGATGCTGATGACCCTAACTTCGGCGCTGCGGGAACTTACTTTGTACCCGATGCGAGATTTGGTTTTCACTATTACAATGACCGCTTTTATATAGGGGCATCAGGCACAAATTTATTAGCTAACTCTATTAATTTTCAGCAGGTTGGAAACAATACTATTGCCACACATGGACGGCACTACTTTGTAACCGCCGGCGCCTTGTTTAACCTGAATGAGTCGATGAAATTTAAGCCTTCTTTTCTCATCAAAGAAGATACAAAAGGGCCCACAAGCATGGACTTAAATTCCTTTGTGCTAATCAAAAATTCGGTGTGGTTGGGGGCTTCATACAGGACGGGTGTTAATTTGTGGAAAAAAACTGGTTTGAATAATGGAACATTTAAGCAAAATTCGTTGGTGGGTGTGGTAGAAACGTTTTTTCTTGATAAGTTCCGCTTAGGATATGCTTACGATTATTCGTTAAGTAAAATTGTTACTAGCTTAAATGGAACGCATGAGATATCATTAGGACTGGTATTGAATGGCAAAAAGAAAAGTACGGCGCTGCTAACGCCCCGATACTTTTAACTTGCCTAAATGAATTTTAAGAAAGTAGCTTTTGCTTCCGCATTTTTTCTTTTACTCTATTTATTGCCCGGCAATATCTTTTCAGATAACGTTAAAAAAGCCGATACATATTATCAGAAGTATGATTATAAGTTGGCTTTAGATATTTATGAAAAAATCTACAAGAAAAAACCATCAGTTGAAATAGCGCAGAAAATTGCCAATTGCTATCGATTTATAAACGACAGCGAAAATGCAGAACGTGCCTATGCTCAAGTTATTTCCTATCCAAAGGCAGATGCAATCAATTATAAATATTATGCTGATGCTTTAAAACAAAACGGAAAGTTTGCTCAGGCTAAAGCTAACTACGAAATCTACGGCCAAAAACTTCCATCTCAAAAGGAAGAAGCTGCCCGGCTTGCCAACGCCTGCGATGTTGCTAAAATGTGGTCTGAAAATCCTGACATAAATGTAACTCTTGAAAATCAGGCAGCATTAAATAGTTCTAATTCAGATTTTTCACCAGTACTTTATCAAAATGGAATTGTATTTACGTCCGATAGATGGTTTGTTAAAGCTAAGGACGCTAAACGCAAAGATGTATTTGGATGGACTGGCAATCCCTTTCTGAAACTGTACATTCAGGCTGACCTGTCAAAATCTGATATTACACCTCTTTCAAATGTTTTAAATGCAGATTATCATAACGGCCCGGCTGTTTTTTCTGCTGATGGAAACATTGTGTTCTTTACCCGCACAGAAGCTCCAAGTGAAAAAAAGAATAAAAAGCTCCCTGTAATAAGCAAGAAGATTTATTACGCTGTAAAGAAAGGTAATGACTGGGACACGCCAGTATCAATTAATCTGAATAGTGTGAGTTACTCAATTCAGCACCCCGCTTTATCTCCTGATGGTTCCATTTTGTATTTCGCATCGGATATGCCAAATGGATTTGGGGGTATGGATATTTATGCCGCCAGAAAGCAATCGGATGGAAGCTGGGCCAAGGTAACAAATTGTGGGCCTACCATTAACACCGTTGAGGATGAAGTATTTCCTACAGTGCGAAAAGATGGCAGATTCTATTTTGCCTCCAAAGGGCATGTAGGAATGGGTGGCCTGGATATCTTTACCGCAACCGGTTCTTATGATGCATTTTCTATAGCCGAGAACCTTAAAACCCCAATTAACTCTTCTAAGGACGACTTCGGAATAGTATTTAAGGAAGACTTAAAAGGTTATTTTGCCTCTAACAGAAAGGGAGGTAAGGGACTTGATGATATTTACTCGTTCTCAATAGCTCCGGTGGCACCAACAGAGCCTTTGAATGCAAAAACAACAACAGGCACAGATTCTTTGTCGGCTCCGCCCAGCAATGCTACAATAGAGCTGATATTTGCAGTAGACGGTTTTGTTGTTGACAAGCTTACAAAAGCACCTCTGCCTAACACCGAAATATTACTTATTAATAAGACAACTGGCGAACGAAGTAAAACAATATCGGATAGTGAAGGAAAATTTAGTTTTTCATTGCTTCCCGAAATGGATTATGTTATTAATGGAAACCGCGAGAAGTTTTATTCAAAACAGGAAGGCAAGGTTTCTACAACCGGCCTTAAAGAGTCCACGATATTTAACGTAAGGTTCGAGCTTGAAAAAGGGGAGGATGCATACATTGTCAGGTTGGAAAATATTTACTACGATTTCAATAAATGGGATATTAAACCAATGGCAGCTAAAAGGCTCAATAAAGTGGTTTCATTCTTAAACAACGTTGTAGCTTCTAAAATTCAATTACGCTCCCACACAGATTCCAGGGGAAAGGCAGTTTACAATAAATGGCTTTCGCAGAAACGGGCGCAGGCGGCTGTAAACTATTTAGTAAAAAGAGGGGTAGGTTCGTCGCGGCTTAGTGCTGTAGGCCTGGGAGAGACAGAATTATTAAACCGTTGCTCAAATGGTGTAAAGTGTTCAGCCGAAGAGCATCGCCTTAACCGAAGGACAGAGTTTAAGATTATAAGGATGCAGATTTAAATTGCTTAAAACTTAATATGTAAAGCCTGAAGTGCTCAAATACTTCAGGCTTTTTTATGGTTAAACGCCAAGTAAATCAATTACCTGTTTCGAAGCTTCCTTGGTATCAACCTTGTCTATTATTTTCTTGATTGTGCCGTTGCCATCAATAATGAAGGTCTTGCGGGCTGTACCCATGTATTTCTTGCCGTAATTGTTTTTTTCAACCCATACTCCGTAGGCTTCTACAATTTCTTTTTCAGTATCTGAGATTAAAGAAAATGGCAGCTGATACTTTGAAATAAACTTGGTGTGCGATTTTTCGTCATCAGTACTTACTCCGATAACAGTAAAGCCTTTTTGTTGCAACGATTGATAGTTATCCCTAAAATCACAGGCTTCGGCGGTGCAGCCCGGCGTATCATCTTTGGGATAAAAGTAAAGGATGATATCTTTCCCTGAGTAATCACCTAGAGATACTGGATTTCCATTTTGGTCTTTAGCGGTAAAGCTGGGAGCTTTGTCTCCCTCTTTCAATTCAGCCATAGTTTATTTATAAAATGATGAGGTATATGTACGTGTATTATTTTGCATGTCTGTTACCGATAGTTGCAAAAGGTGCTTGCCCGGTTGCGTACGGTAATCAAATGTATGCCATAATATAGAAGATTTCAAATCGTATTCCATCAACATCCACTGCCCATCTATTGTGCCAGTAAATGATCTGATACCCGATAAATTGTCCGAAATTTTAAATACAATTCTGTTTTCACCAGCCATTGATTTATTATCACTAATATTTATTGGCCTGACTAGAGGGGCAATGGTATCCAAAGCGACAAAAAAGCTTCCAAACGTTTTAGGGCTTGCTTTTATGAAGCCAGTCTTTTCATCATACTTGCCAGCTGCAAACCCTCCATTTGCGTTTACAATTAATGCCTTACTTCTCAAGTGCTCTTCCAGGGATTTATCAGGTTTAATATAAAGGCTAAAGGTGTCATGCAATGGGGTTAGCCGGTTGTGGAGTGTATGTAACTCGGAATACGCGTTTGGACGTTTCTTAATAGAGTACGTGAAATTAATGTCGCTGTAAAGTATGTCTTTGGGGATGACAAGTTTGAGGTTCTCTGCGCTGAACTCGTTAATCCTATCATGCTTAAATGTTTTAATGCCTGGTGCAAGAGTGCCTGAGGAAGAGAGTGCAAGGTTGCGTTTTAATTTAAAAGTTAACCTGCTTGTATTGCCCTTGGTGTCCTTGACGATATACTCCAATTCATGGGGTTTATCATCGCTTAAGTTTACCAAACCTTTATTTACAACGTTCTTATAAATTCCCAGAGGGTTTCCGGGCTCCAGGAAACTCTTTTGAATAGTGCGCCTGGTGGTAATGTAAGTTGGAAAGTCAATATGTGCATTAATTGCCCTTGAATGATGAAAGGCAAAGCGCTCGAGCATGGATGAGAATATTATTTGCCCGTCCATTAACAGCTCAATGGAGTAGACACCGTTGCGGCTGCCGCCAGGAATTTGCTGGTCTGAGGTAACAATTCCAAAGCCGGTTTCACCATTGATTTCAATTTCTGGTTTAGCAATGCGATAAACTCCATCTCCTCCGGTTACAGGAATAAACTGTTTAGGCGTATTAGGATTGAACGGTTGTTCATGTAATTTATAAACATATAACCCACTAATTTGAGGCTTAACCTGGTCGGGTATATCAATTCCAAAAAGTTGGGGATTAATAGTTTCCTCGGTCTGAGTGTCTCTTAATTCAAAGTGCAGGTGCGGCCCTCCGGAGCTTCCAGTGTTTCCAGACCAGGCAATGATTTCGCCTTTCTTCACGGGGATTTCAATAGGTAAAAGGGGAAAATCGACATCATAGCTTTGAATGCGGTACTGGTAATCTCTGAGGATTTGGGTGATGCGTTCGTTGAACCGTTGTAAATGTGCATATACTGAAGTATACCCATTCGGGTGGGCAATATAGAGGGCATTGCCGAATCCTCCAATTTGCACACGCAACCGAGCTACGTAGCCATCCGCAACGGCGTAAACGGGGTATCCTTCACGTTGATTAGTGCGGTAATCCAGCCCTGAATGAAAGTGGTTAGTCCTGATTTCTCCAAAAGAACCCGCCAGTAAGGGGCGAATATCCAGGGGTGGAATAAAGTCGGTTGGATACGTCTTACTTGGTAATAAACTCTGTGCCCGACTAGAAAGAAATAGTATAAAGATTGAAAAAAGGAGTAAAATCCCTGTCTTAGCGAAAGTGTTTGATTTACCTAACCTCAAAATCCAAAAGCTTCTCATTTTCGATATAACCTGTCAATTTATCTCCAATAGCAACTTTGCCAACCCCGGCTGGCGTTCCAGTGAAAATTAAGTCACCTTTTTTAAGTGTGATATACTGAGAAATAAATGCAATCAATTTCTCAAACGAAAAAATAACATCTTTGGTGTTTCCCGCCTGAACGGTTTTCTCATTAATATCAAGCCTGAAGCGTATGTTATAAACATCCTGAAAGGATGATTTTGGAAGAAATTTGCTTATCGGGGCCGAATTATCGAATGCTTTGGCAAGCTCCCAGGGTAATCCTTTTTCTTTATGTTGGTTCTGAATATCCCTTGCGGTAAAATCTATTCCAAGTCCAATCTCTTCAAAATAGCTGTTGGCAAATTTTTCGGAAATATATTTTCCCTCCTTACAAATTTTAAGTATTATTTCTATTTCATGATGAATCTCCTGCGAGAAATCAGGATGATAAAAGGGCTTATTATCCTTTAGTACCGCTGTATCTGGTTTAGTAAAAATAACGGGCGTGGTTGGTACAGCATTGTTTAATTCTTTGGCGTGATCGGCGTAATTGCGCCCAACTGCAATAATCTTCATTCGTAATAATTATATAGTTGATAATTTGCACACAGATTGGTTTCCAAATCGTGAATTATCAAATAGTTGAATTATTAACAAGCGAGAAGGCATTGCGCCGTCAGCTTGTTTAATTCAGCGAAGATATTATTAAGATATAGCTTTAAAGAATGGAAATTCGTTTGATTACGGTTTCGTTACCAACAATCAAGCGAATAAAATAATAGCCGCTGCCAAGCTTGGAGGCGATGGAGAACGAATTGGTTTGTTCCCCGGCAGGCATCCTTTGCGACAATAAAGTGGCAATCTCATTCCCAAGAACATCCATTATTTTAATGGTGACGTTAGATTCCTTGGCTACGTTGTAGGAAAGATTGAGTTGTTCGGCAACCGGATTAGGATATACCTTCACATTGTTCAATATCTTTGATTCTGCTTGGGTGCCTTTTGCCGCGGGTACATTTGTCGTTTGGTTTTGCGCCGGGCTATTTGCGTTACTTCCAGCAGGTTTTGTAGCCACAGGCTTAAATGGAGTTAAATTGATATTTATGCCATTTTGCAGGTAATCGGGCTTTTCTTTACGTGTGTCCGTAATTTTTGTGGTGGATTTTAAAACTTTCTTTGCGGTATCGATAGTGCTCAATCCCTTAAACAGAAGGGCATAACTACCGGTGTATGCCTGAGCATTGACAAGTAGAAAGGAAAGTATGAGAGCTATCGAGTAAAGTTTTTTCATCCAAATGTGTTTTAGCAAAGCTATAAATTATATTATTTATATAGAGCTTTTTTTAACATAAATTAACAAAAATAAAGCCATAATATACGGGCTGCAAAGCTCAGAAAAAAGTAAAAAAAAGAAAATTGATAAATTCTTAACCATGGTGTACATTTGCTGCGTTCATTATAAAAAAAGTGGCAAGTCATAAAGATCTTCACAAACTCTCCGCCGCAGGCCTACTCATCAGTTTAGGGATTATTTACGGAGACATCGGAACTTCCCCTTTATACGTATTTTCAGCTATAATCGGTGAAAAAAGCATTATCACAGCAGAATTAATTTTAGGAGGGCTGTCGTGTATTTTCTGGACGTTAACCCTTCAAACTACAATTAAGTACGTTATTATTACTCTAAGGGCTGATAATAAAGGCGAGGGTGGTATTTTTTCTCTCTTTTCTTTGGTTCGGCGAAAGGCTCGGTGGCTTATTATTCCGGCAATGGTTGGTGGCTGTGCTTTATTAGCCGATGGTATTATTACTCCACCAATCACTATCTCTTCGGCTATAGAAGGTTTGGCTCTCAGGTATCCTGATATTCAGGTAGTTCCTATCGTGATTGCAATTCTGGCAGCCTTGTTTATTATCCAGCAGTTTGGTACAAGCCTGGTGGGCAAGGCATTTGGCCCGATTATGTTTATCTGGTTTACCATGATGGCGGTTTTAGGCTTAAATGTTGTCGTTGAATTCCCAGAAATCATAAAGTCAATTAATCCTTATTATGCCTTTAAACTGCTTAATAGCGATAAATACAGTGCTTTTTTTATATTGAGCGGTGTATTTCTTTGTACCACGGGGGCTGAGGCTTTGTATTCGGACTTGGGGCATTGCGGCCGTTCCAATATTCGTGTGAGCTGGGTATATGTTAAGCTTTGCCTTATATTAAACTACATGGGCCAGGGTGTTTGGCTTTGGAAGCATATTGGAACGACATTGCATGGCGCGAAACCTTTTTATGAATTGATGCCGCCATGGTTCCTGATGTATGGAATTGCGATTGCTACTATGGCTGCAATTATTGCCAGTCAGGCGCTTATTACAGGGTCGTTTACTTTAATTGCTGAGGCTGTTAGGCTCAATCTTTGGCCCAAAGTGAGGATCAACTATCCTACTATAACAAAAGGACAGTTGTATGTGCCGTCTATTAACTGGTTATTGTTGGCAGGATGTATTGTAGTAGTTCTTATCTTCCAGGAGTCGATTAAAATGGAAGCTGCTTACGGCCTGTCAATCACTGTAACAATGTTGATGACCACCATTTTGGTAGCTATCTATCTCAAAAGGCGTAAGTTTCCAAATTATATAATTGCAATTTTTGTAATCATCTATGCCATTATTGAGTTAACGTTTTTAAGCGGTAACCTGGCTAAGATTTTTCATGGCGGTTGGTTTACCATCGTGCTTGGAGCTATTTTATTCTCGGTAATGTGGTCTTGGGGTACGGCAAGGCGTATCAAAAACCGATTTGTAAAGTTTGTTGAAATTGAGGATTATTTCCCTATTATCAGTGAGTTAACAGAGGATGCATCGGTGCCTAAATATGCTTCGCAACTGATTTACCTGACCAGTGCGAATTTCAATTCTGAGATTGAGTCGAAAATTATGTACTCAATTTTGCAGAAGCAACCAAAACGGGCCGATGTTTACTGGCTTGTGCATGTTGACGTAACGGACGAGCCTTATACTACCGAATACAAAGTGAGCCATTTAATACCTGGTAAATTAATACGTATTGATTTTAAACTTGGGTTTAGGATAGAGCAGCGTATAAATGTATTATTTAGGCTGGTAGTTGAAGAGCTGGTAAGAAAAGGCGAAGTAGATATCACAAGTAAATATACTTCATTAAACAAACATAAGATTATTGGTGATTTTAGGTTTATTATACTTGAAAAAGTGTTATCAAGGTCGAATAACCTGAGCTTCAAAGAGAAGATGGTTATGGCTTACTATTTTATCTTAAAGCGCCTCAGCTTATCTGAAGAACGTGGGTTTGGCTTGGACTTAAGCTTTGTGACAGTGGAGAAAGTGCCTTTGATTATCACACCACCAGACGATATTAAGCTTCAACGAATCGAATAAACATTCATATTACGAGACAATATTAACGGCAGGGAATTAATTTTCTTTGCCGTTTTCTTGTTATGGCTACTTTTTCTCTTTTGATACTGGTTGTGGCTGGATTTTTTTTAGCAACAATTAAAAAACTTTATTTTAATTGTTGCTTTGACAATTGTCTCATTTTTGTTATAATTGAATAACCAATTTATTCGAACAGCCAGAACTTCATAAGTTATTAATTCAGCCTGATTAGAATCAGATTGCGCCGTTGATAATTTTAAGAGAAAACTGTTCCCTGTCTTTTTAGCAACATAAAGTGTGGCGATGAGAGTAGAAAAGAGTGATGCCGCTGTTACAGAAGCTGCGCAGGATTCTGTTATCTGGGCAAGATTTAAGGAAGGAGATAAAGATGCTTATGCAAGCCTCTATTCAAGGTATTCATCATTGTTATTCAGGTACGGATGTAAGGTAATTGCAGATAGGGAAGTTGTTAAAGACTGCCTGCACGATTTGTTCACAGAAATCTGGAAGAATAAATCCAATTTAGGAAATCCGGAATCGGTGAAGAATTATCTGGTAAAATCCTTGCGCAATAAGTTGCTGAGAGAATTAAGCAAACAGGCTAGGTTTGTAGATGAGGAAAATGTAGAAGAAGGAGCATATGGCGAAGTTTGCTCTCATGAATCGAACCTCATATATAGCCAGGAAAAGGGCGAACGAGAAAAACAACTGGTTAACGCCCTAAAAAAGCTGACCAATCGGCAGAAAGAAATTATCTTCTTACTCTATTATAATAATTTAAGCCCGGCAGAAGTGGCTTCAATTATGTCTGTTTCGGTTCGCACCATATATAATACCACATTTGCTGCCATTCAGTCGCTAAAGGGAGAGATGGTGGTGGTTACATTGGTTTTGCTTTTTAAAGATACACTCTGAAGCCGGGCCTGCAACAATGCAGGCGGCGACAAGGTTTGATTAGGTTGCTTTAGGGCAGCCTTTTTTTGCTTATATACCTTCCTCAAAAAAAATGAAAAAATTCTTGGTAAAAAATCAGAGTAGCCGACTAATGTATATAAACCAACCAAAAACGGTATTATATGCATTCTCAAAATTATACTCTTGACGATTTGATTCTTGACCCTGACTTTATTAAATGGGTAAAAGATGAGAGTCTTAATAATAAAAGCAAGTGGGCTTCCTGGGCTTCTTCAAATGCAGCAAACGCAGCCCTTGTATCAGAAGCCAGAGATTTAATTTTAGAATTATCTACAGATCAGGATACTCCCTTACAAACCGAATTAACTGAGGTATGGGAAAGGATCCTTGCAAGTAATGACGCATATGACAGCCAGCGCAAGAGTGGTAAGCTAAGGCATTTAGTTTCATCCTGGTACAGTGTAGCTGCCGTTTCTGCCGCTATCCTTATTGTAAGCATACTTGCGGCAGTGTTATTAAACAACGAAGTAGAATATCAGACGGCATTTGGCCAAAATAAAACCATCGTGTTACCTGATAATTCGGTAGTGGTGCTAAATGCTAACTCATCAATTACTTATTCGCCAGAATGGGATAGTGAAAAACCAAGAGAGATATGGCTTGAAGGAGAAGGGTTTTTCTCTGTAACTCATAAGAAGAATTCCCAAAAGTTTGTAGTTCACACTAATGACCTGGATGTGCAGGTGTTGGGTACCAAATTCAACGTAAATACTCGCAGGAGCAAGACTCAGGTGGTTTTGAATTCAGGAAAAGTTAAGCTATACCTGGCGGATGAAGATAAAAAGGAAGTTGACATGAAACCAGGAGAGCTGGTAGACTTCTCGGCATCGGACAAGGCAGTCGTTAAAAAGGCGGTAGTTGCCAGTAAATATAATGCCTGGCTGGATAAGAAGCTGGTTTTTGAAGAGGCTCCATTACGCGAAGTAGCTCTTACCCTTGAAGAAAACTTCGGCTACAAAGTGAAGTTTT
>CBIHNR010000137.1:0-15328 GCA_966211215.1 uncultured Pedobacter sp. | reverse complement strand
GCATACCACGGAACAATCGCTGCTACATACTCTAAAGGCAAATTCACTTTAGGCCCAGGGTTTGATGTCCTTTCAGGAAACAGCAAAACAACACCTGCAGGGGAAAGCAAGCGCTTTGATCCTCTATATGGCACTCCGCACAAATTTTGGGGATACATGGATTATTTCTATGCGCCAACCGGCTCCCCAGTACAAGGCTTAAAAGACTACTACTTTAAAACTAAGTTTACTACTAACTCTTACTCAATCGCTGCAGATTTTCATCGTTTTGACTCTTACCACACGTTGAGCACAAACAATACTCATCTTGCACACGAGCTAGATTTAGTTGCAAACTACACATTGAACAAGTTCACGACCCTTGAAGCAGGTTATTGCATGATGTGGGCAACAAGAGACCTTGCAATTGCAAAGAACTCTCCAGCTGCAGCTACGCTAATAACAAACCCTGTAGACAAATCTCCGTCGTTCGCTTACTTCATGATTAATATCCGCCCTGACTTCTTCTACTCTAAACCAGTGGCGATTAAACAATAATCAAGAAGACATTCAATCATTAATTTAAGGTAGATACTGATGAAACTTATATATAAATTAAAACAGACTTTAAGTCTTGCGGCAATTACCGCAATAACGATATCAGCAACAGCATTTAAAGCTGAAGCTAAAAAAATCAAATTGGGCTTTATTCCTCTTACAGACTGCGCCCCTTTAGTAGCAGCAAAAGAATTAGGCCTTTTTGCAAAATATGGTGCAGATGTAGAGCTTTCTAAAGAAGCTTCCTGGGCGAACGTTCGTGATAAAATCCTACTTGGCGAACTAGATGGAGCTCATTGCCTTTACTCTATGCCACTTTCAGTTTACACAGGCATTGGCGGCAAAGCAGGATCTGAAATGAAAATTGCCATGATGCTAAACAACAATGGCCAGGCAATCACTTTATCTAAAGATTTTTGCGGAATTGTTGGCTACAAAGAAGTAAATAAAGCCGCAGCAGCTACGAAAAAAGTTCAAGGCCGCAAGGAAGTAACCTTTGCAATGACTTTTCCAGGTGGAACGCATGACATCTGGCTGCGTTACTGGCTAGCCGCAGCAGGTATTAACCAAAAATCAGTTGGTATAATCACTATCCCTCCTCCGCAAATGGTTGCAAATATGCGTGTTGACAATATGGAAGGCTATTGTGTTGGTGAACCATGGGGAGGTGTTGCAGCAGCTCAAAACGTTGGATTCACTCATATCGCTACACAAGATTTATGGTCAGACCACCCGGAAAAAGCATTGGTTGTAAACTCAAACTTTGCAAAAAACGACAGAGATGACCTGAAAAAGGTAATGAAAGCAATTGTTGAAGCTCAAAGATGGCTAGACAATATGGGCAATCGCAAAAAAGCTGCTGGCTGGCTAACCAAACCTTATTATGTTAATGCACCTCTAGCTGTAATTGAAGCCAGATTATTAGGGTCAAGCGATCTGGGATGTGATCTGGGCGTACAAAAATACAAAGGCAACTACATGACTTTTTACAAAAATGGAATTGTACCAATGCCTAAAAAAGTTTACGCATACTGGTTTCTTGCACAATATGTACGCTTTGGTTACTTAAAAACAGAACCTAACTATTCAGCAATTGCAGAAAAACTTACTCTCGATGACTTATACGCTGAAGTAGCAAAGGAAATGAGCATACCTGCACAAACAGACATGCAACCCATCAAAACCAGCTACGACGTATTATTCGATCCTAAGAACATCGATGATTACTTAAGAACCACGAAGAAATAGATTTTTAACCACCTCCGGCTTTGGGCCGGAGGTTTAAAAAAGATAAGATGAAGAAGATTTTAACTCTGGATACTCTTTATACCATCCTTTCATTTTTTGCCAGCTTAGCTATTTTGGGCTTGATATGGGAAGTGGTTGCTATAGTTACCGATCGCCAAATTCCTGGGCCTGCATCTACATGGGCAGTTTTTAAAGAACTTATTGCAGAGCCATTTTACGACCGCGGGCCAAACGACAAAGGTATCGGAAATCAATTAGTAAGCTCTATATACCGTGTATTTCTTGGATTTGGAATAGGAACTCTGATTGCTGTGCCAATGGGCTTAATGATGGGATCATCTAAAGTTATGATGCGCCTGTTCAATCCAATTGTTCAAATCCTTCGTCCGGTATCGCCACTAGCATGGTTCCCATTAGGGTTACTTGCTTTCCAGGCAGCCGAAGGTGCTACTGTGTTTATCATCGCAATTACCTCACTTTGGCCTACACTTATTAATACCTCATTTGGTGTTGCCACAATTCCTGCGGACCACAAAAACGTAGGAAAAGCCTTTGGTTTCTCGGCATGGAAATATATCACAAAAATCATGTTGCCTTTTGCTTTACCCCATATTATTACCGGATTAAGGCTATCTATCGGCGTTGCTTGGTTAGTAATTGTTGCCGGAGAAATGCTATCAGGCGGTGTTGGAATCGGATTCTTTGTTTGGGATAGCTGGAATGGATTATCTCTTGAAAAAATCCTGATCGCCATTCTAATTATCGGAACAGTAGGATTATTACTGGACAAGATATTCAATGCTGTACAACAGGGATTTGCGTGGGAGAATAAATAAATTTTAAGGGATAAATAAAATTTTAAAACTATGGTACTTACAGATCATCTATCAGAAGCAGTTGCCGAAACCCCAATTAATGGGAAAGCAACCATAAACTCAATAGAGGTAAAAGACGTTACTGTATCCTTTAAAACTAAAAAGGGAGTATATACAGCAATTAAAGATATAAACCTGAGTATTAAAAAAGGTGAGATAGTTTCACTCATAGGCCATTCTGGCTGTGGTAAATCTACCCTGATGAACACTATTTCAGGAATGGTTACCCCTACCACCGGAGAAGTCATCGCTAATGACAATCTGGTTAAGGGCCCAGGGCCAGACCGTGGAATCGTGTTCCAAAACTACTCACTTCTGCCATGGCTATCAGTTTATAAAAATATCTACGAAGCGGTTGACTCTGTATTACACAGCAAAACTGCCGAAGAAAAGAAACAAATTGTTACCGATGCCCTGGCTATGGTAAACTTAACCCCTCACAAGGACAAGTTGCCAGGACAGTTATCTGGCGGAATGAAACAAAGAGTTGCAATTGCGAGGGCTTTCGCTATAAGCCCTAAAATTTTGCTTCTTGACGAGCCATTCGGAGCGTTGGATGCCTTAACCAAAGGATCAATGCACATTGAATTGCTTAAACTTTGGAACCTTGACCACCGCAACAAAACCATTGTAATGGTAACACATGATATAGAAGAGGCAATCTTCCTATCTGATCGCGTGGTGGTAATGAACAATGGACCAGCTGCTACAATCAAAGAAATTGTTGACGTGCCACTTCCAAGGCCAAGAAACAAGAAAGACATCGTTCATGACCCGATGTACATGGAAATTCACGACAGGCTACTAAGCTTGTTATTTGACAAATTCTCAATCAACGACATTCATTAAAAATCTTACATAACAAAACAAGACAAATTTTAAACTTAAAAAATCGTAAAAATGACAAGTAACAAACCGCTATCGAAATTGAACATTTTCAGTTTCAATGGAGTCCAAATGAGAACCTTTCACATCACCTGGATGATGTTTTTTGTATGCTTTTTTGGATGGTTCGGACTAGCGCCTTTAATGCCCACCATACGTGAAGACCTGGGATTGAGCAAAGGACAAGTTGGAAATTTAATTATCGCATCAGTATCATCAACCATTATCGCACGCCTGATTATTGGACGGCTTTGCGACACATGGGGGCCAAGAATCACCGCTGTCCGCTTACTTGTTATAGGCGCTATTCCTGTAATGCTAGTTGGCTTAGCACACGACTACTCCACATTCCTGCTATTCCGCTTAGCAATTGGAATGATCGGCGCATCTTTCGTAATTACACAATTTCACACATCTACAATGTTTGCCCCTGAAATAAAGGGAACAGCAAACGCAGTTACCGGTGGCTGGGGAAATCTGGGCGGCGGTATCACCAACATGGTAATGCCAATCATCTTTGCTTCCATTGTTGGCATGGGCTATACAAAAGGCGAAGCGTGGAGATACGCCATGGTATTTCCAGGCATCATGATGCTTATTATAGCCTTTGTTTATTACAAATACACAAAAGACACTCCAAAAGGAAACTATAAGGAAATTGGATACACGAAAGAAGCTTCTGGCAAAACCGACTGGTCTATACTTGCAGATTGGAGAGTTTGGGCTTTAATGCTTGCCTACGCAATGTGCTTTGGGATGGAAATCACATTCGACAACGTAGCATCACTACATTTCGTTGACACCTTCGGACTAAAACAAGAAACTGCCGGATTATTAGCCGGAATTTTTGGAGCAATGAATCTTTTTGCGCGTGCAATAGGCGGGATTGTCGCTGATAAAGTGGGAAAAAGTTATGGAATGAAAGGAAAAGGCTTTTTATTGGCAGCAATGCTTCTACTTGAAGGCATAGGCTTAACATTCTTTGCTGGAGCAACGTCGGTTACAATGGCGGTTATTTACATGCTAACTTTCGCTATGTTCCTAAAAATGTCTAATGGCGCTACTTACGCCATCGTTCCATTTATCAACAAAAAGAATGGTGGCTTAGTGGGCGGAATTGTAGGCGCTGGTGGAAACATAGGGGGAATGCTTTTTGGCTTCTTATTCAAGTCAGAATCCATTACTTATGGGGAAGCATTTAATTACATTGGATACGCTGTAATCGCTGTTTCTGCGATTATTTTGGTAACTAAATTCGGCAAACAGCAAAAATCAGAAGATTTCATCACAGAAAAATCCGAAGAAATCGAAAAAATACCAGCAGAAACACTGGTTTAACCTAAAAACACCCACCATTATTTTAAGACTATCATAAAAACACCTTAAAAACAGATCTTAAAATAATTAATTTGA
Source organism: uncultured Pedobacter sp. (assembly GCA_966211215.1). GTDB lineage: Bacteria > Bacteroidota > Bacteroidia > Sphingobacteriales > Sphingobacteriaceae > Desertivirga. The sequence goes on along the minus strand of CBIHNR010000137.1, from coordinate 10,370 downwards.
TAATTTTATCCTTAAATACACCACAAATCATGTATTTATGGATAAAATTTTCTAAAACATTCAAAAAAACATTACTTATTTCATATTTTTGAGTAAACATTAGAGACAAGCAACCAAAATAGCCCACCCTCTACATGTAAAGATTGAAGATTAATTTATTTAGAATAAAATGGCGGCTAATCATCTACAAGAAAAGTTCACCTCAACCTGCTGCTACTGTGGCGTTGGTTGTGGGGTAGTGGTGGACAAAGAAAAGAATGGCTCCATCACGGTAACTGGCGATAAAGACCACCCGGTTAACCAAGGGATGCTTTGCAGTAAGGGATTAAACTTACAGTACACCGTAAATGATAAAACTGACCGCCTGCTCTACCCCGAAATGCGGTTTAATAAAAACATGCCTCGCCAGCGTGTTTCATGGGATAACGCATTAGAACGTACTGCTGCTGTTTTTAAAACCTTTATCGAAAAATATGGCCCGGATTCCGTGGCTTTTTATGCTTCAGGGCAGTGCTTAACCGAAGAATATTATGTTATCAATAAATTGATTAAAGGATTTATTGGCAGCAATAATATTGATACCAACTCAAGGCTATGCATGAGCAGCGCCGTAGTTGGTTATAAAATGTCTCTGGGTGAAGACAGCGTTCCGGTTTGTTATGATGACATTGAACTGGCTGACTGTTTTTACGTAACCGGAGCCAACCCAGCCTGGTGCCACCCTATTTTATGGCGCCGTGTTGAAGCCCATAAAACCGCTAATCCTAACACTAAAATTATCGTTGTAGACCCACGTGTTACGGATACCTGCTCTATAGCCGACCTTCATTTACAAATCAATCCGGGAACCGATATTACACTTAACTATGCTATCGGCCGTGTACTGATTGAAAATGGCGATATCGATTCCGATTTCATTAATAACCACACAGAAGGTTTTGAAAAATACCGTGAACTGGTATTCCAAAAAACCATTTTCGAAGCTTCCGTTATTTGCGGCGTTAGTGAAGATGATATCCTTTTAGCTGCCGAGTATATTGGCGATGCCAAAGGATTTATAACTATGTGGACTATGGGGCTTAACCAAAGCTCTGTAGGAACCAGCAAAAACCTTAGCCTAATCAACCTAAATCTTATAACAGGCCATATCGGCAAACCTGGTTCTGGCCCGTTTTCATTAACCGGGCAGCCAAATGCAATGGGCGGCCGTGAAGTTGGGGGCTTATCGAACCTTCTTCCAGCACACCGTAACCTTGCAAACCCAGTTCATCGCGAAGAAATTCAAAAGTTTTGGGGCGGTACTACCATTGCTGAGAAACCAGGCTTAACTGCTACCGAAATGTTCGAGGCATTAAATGACGGACGTTTAAAAGCGATCTGGATTTTATGCACTAACCCGCTTACCAGCTTACCAAATACCCGTTTTGCCGAAGAAGCCTTAAAAAAAGCAAAGTTTGTGGTAGTTCAGGAAGTAAGTAACAAACCCGAAACGCTGCAATACGCTGATGTTATTCTTCCTGCTGCGGCATGGACTGAAAAGGAAGGCACGATGACTAATTCCGAAAGAAGGATTAGTTACCTGAACCCTATTGTTCCTCCTCCCGGAGAAGCATTGCCCGATGCAGAAATCATCTGTCGCTTTGCGAAAAAAATGGGCTTCCATGGCTTTGATTATGCCTCAATGGAAGATATCTATAAGGAACACACCAAGCTTACAGCTAAAACAAACATCAACATACAAGGCTTGAATTACAGTATTATAAAAGAACATAAAACTGTACAATGGCCCTATAATAAAAAAGCAAACACCGGCACCAAACGCTTGTTTGCGGACAAGAAATTTTATACGCCATCAACCAAGGCTATAATTCATGCACCCGAAGACATTCTGCTTAGTGAGCAACCTGACGAAGACTTTCCGTTCATTTTAACTACCGGCCGTATCAGGGATCATTGGCATACGATGAGCAAAACCGGAAAGGTTAACAAACTGAGAAAACATATTCCGCAAGCATTCCTTGAAATACACCCTTCAGATGCAGAACGCCTTTCTATTAAAGATGGGGAAATCGTCAATGTAACTTCAAAGCGCGGAGATGTACGGGTAAAAGCGAAAGTTTCTGACACTATTAAAGCTGGGGTAGTTTTCCTCCCTATGCATTGGGGTAAAATTTTAGGCAGCGACTTAAACCGCGCTAACAATATTACAAGCCCTATTTTAGATCCTTTTTCAAAGGAGCCCGACTTTAAATATTGTGCCGTTCAGGTAGAAAAATATAAAAAGCCAGTACAACGCATCGTAGTTATAGGCGCGGGTGCCGGCTCGTATGGCTTTGTTAAAAGCTACCGCGAAATCAACCAGGAAGACGAAATTACGATTTTCAGTAAAGAAGACTTCCCTTTTTACAATAGGGTTATGCTTCCAGATTACATCAGTGGCGAACAGCAATGGGAGCAACTGGTAAAAATGAAGGATTCAGAAGAACCTCAATACAATATCCGTTTATTACGTGGGGTAAGTGTTGAAAAGATTAATCGCGAGGAGAAATATGTAACAGACTCAAGAGGTATTAGAACCCCTTATGACGTCTTGATCATGGCAACCGGAAGCCGTGCGGCTGTTCCACGAAACGTACCTTCCCTACCGGGCATTTTCACAATGAGAAGCCGTACCGATGCCGACAATTTCAAAAAACACGTACCTAAAAACGGGCATGTTGTAATTGTTGGAGGTGGCTTACTTGGCTTGGAAATGGCTGCTTCCCTAAGAGAAATTGGTATAAAAGTTACTATTGTTCAGCGTATTTCTCGCTTCTTAAACCGCCAACTCGATCCGCTTGGAAGCCAATTACTGCATGAAGAAATGGTTGACCAAGGTTGTGATATCTATTACAACGATGAAGTTCAATTATTCTACGGCCGCTCAAAACTTACCGGCGTTGGGCTAGCCAGTGGTAGAAAGATCAACTGCGATGCAATGATTGTAGCAATTGGAACTACGCCTAATCTTGAACTTGCGAAAGAGAGCGGGATCGATTGCAAGCGTGGTGTTGTTGTAGATGAACGCCTGCAAACAAGTGACCCATCAATTTTTGCCCTGGGTGAAATTGCAGAGTTTGAAGGTATTTTATACGGAATTACCGCAGCGGCAGAACAACAAGCAGAGATCGTTGCAAAATATCTAAATGGCGATATTTCATGCTACTATCAGGGCAGTTTATTCATGAATATCATCAAAATTCAAGGCTTCGACCTTTGCAGTATAGGTATTCCTGAATCGCCAGACGATAAAAACTATGAGGAAATTGTTTTTATCGATAAAGCTAAGCGCTACTACAAAAAATGTATCATCCATGAAGACCGCCTGGTAGGTGCCATTCTTATTGGGGATAAATCTGAGTTCCAGGAGTTCAGGGAACTGATCGGGAACAAGACTGAGCTTAGCGAGAAACGTATTCAATTGCTAAGAAGCGGTAAAAAAGCAGATCCGGTACTTGGCAAATTGGTATGTAGTTGCAATAATGTAGGCAGCGAGAACATTAAGAACAAAGTTCAAAGTGGATGCACTGACTTTAAAGAACTATGCGCTTCCACCGGTGCTGGCACTGGTTGCGGATCTTGCCGCCCAGAGGTAAAACGCCTGCTTGAAGAAAGTTTGAAAGATGTATTAGTTGAAAGCGCAACGGTATGACACAGGAAACAACAGCAAAAAAGCATATCATAAAAATCAACCTGCCGGGAGGTATTGTAGCGGCGGGTGATTTGCTCGACATTTTAAATTCTGCCGAGAAAGCCGGAATTTCTACAGTAAGCCTGGGTAACAGGCAACAGCTATTTTTGGCGGTTACAGAAGATGGACTCGAAGATTTAGAACACGAGTTTCTGATTGCAGACATTGACTATGAAAAAGATGCTGATACTTATCCTAATATTATTAGTTCGTATGTATCTGAAGACATTTTCAGTGTTTCCAACTGGTTACGAGAAGGAGTTTACAAGGATATTTTAGACGGGTTTGAATTCAAGCCTCAACTGAAGATCAATCTTGCAGACAATAACCAAACCTTTATTCCATTTTTCACCGGAAACCTGAATTATATTGCATCAGGCATAAGTAATTTCTGGCATCTACATATTCGTTTTCCTAAGACAAATAACTTCTACTCATGGCCGAGCCTTGTTTATACAGAGGACATTGCTGCTTTAAGCAGGCTTATTGAAGAGAATATTTACGCCAATAAAAACCTCTTCTATGATAAAGAGGAAATTGATGGCAGCATTCTTTATGAGAAGATTTCCATATTAAAACGCTTCATTACGCAATCGCCCAATGAGCCATTGACACTGCCAGATTTCCAGCTTCCATATTACGAAGGCTTAAATAAGTACGGAAATAACAAATATTGGCTGGGTATTTATAAGCGAAATGAAGAATACTCAGTATCCTTTTTAAAAGACGTTTGTGCCCTTTGCCTTCAAACCCGCGTGGGCCAAATCTATACTACTCCCTGGAAATCTTTAATTATCAAAGACATTCATCCTGAGGACAGAAAACTTTGGAACACTGCACTTGCAAAAAACCGCATCAATGTACGCCACGCTTCTAACGAGCTAAACTGGCAACTGGAAGATAATTGCCATTATGGTTTAAAATTGAAGCAACACCTGGTACGCCAGTTTGATATCATAGATTTACGTACTTTCAAACTAAGTTTTGCAATCAAAATCAATCCTAAAACAGGTTTGTTTGGTTCGGTAATTATCAAAAAGCTCGTAACACAAGAGGGCGAGGAAGATGCATTTGATATTTTACACACTCGTGATTTCAATCCAAATTCTAAAGATTTTATTACCTACAGGGAAAATGTAAAATACAGTGACTTGGCAGATGTCCTAACTGGCCTGTGCGATTATTTTTACACCATTCAAACGGATGGTAGTTTGTTGGTTGCTCCTTCAATAGCTGAAGAAGCCAAACAAGAAGAAATCGAGGTGATCCTTCATCAGTGCAAGAATTGTGGCACTGTTTATGATTCTGCTTATGGCGACGATTTTAATAACATTGCTCCAGGTACAGCTTTCAATCTTTTACCGGAAACCTATTGCTGCCCTACCTGCGATTCTTCAAAGTCGGATTTTGTAGAAGTAGATAAGAATTCATTAGCCTTTTTCGCATAATTAAGAATAAAAGGGGCATCAGCCACTCAACCCGGCTGATGTTCTTCTTAAAATCCATAAATCTGAGCCGAATCTCTCTGGAATGTAAATTCACAGAGTTTATAAAGAGTAAAATCAGCCATCGCCTTATGGCTAAGGCAAAATTTAGCTAAGTTTGTATTGATGAATTTCGACAACCTTCAAATTCTTATCATTAACTATTGTATAGATCAGGTTTTACAAACTCGGTTAAGCCTTATATTTTGAATGAGATGGCTATGGTGAGAGATGAATTTGGAAGGAAATTTAAAACCCTTCGCGTAAGCTTAATTAACACTTGCAACCTGGGTTGCCTATACTGCACCTGTGGAACGGAAGATTTGAAGGCAAACCACCTCCTCACTAAAGAGCAAGGACTAACTGTAGATGAACTTGCTGAAATCATTTCAAAGCTACATAACGTCTTAGATTTAGAAACCATTCTATTCACCGGGGGAGAACCACTCTTATACAAATGGCTCTGCGACATAATAGCATCTTCTAAGGCTATTGGCATAAAAAATCTGAAACTAACAACCAATGGGCTTCTATTAGAAGGCATCGCTGCTGACCTTGCATCTGCCGGACTTACCTCTATGAATGTTTCATTGGATGCAATAGATGAGGATATTTTCTATAAAGTTAGCCGCCGTAGTGGTATTCACCGGATTTTAAAAGGCATTGATAAAGCAATTGAATGCGGAATTGACGTTAAAATCAATTCGGTTGTTATGCGCCATGTAAACGAATCGCAAATTTTGCCATTACTGGAGTTTGCATTTGAAAGAAATATCAAACTTCGTTTCCTGGAAATTATGGCTATGGGCCATTTATTCGGACAGGCTGACAAGCATTTTATCTCCCAGGAGGAAATGTTAGATATCATTAGCACCCAATACAATTTCAATCGCCTGCATAGAACCCCATCGGCAACTGCCAATTACTGGGAAACAAGTGAGGGCAAAGTTTTCGGAATTATTGCGAATGAAAGCGAACCCTTTTGCGGCGACTGTAACCGCCTGCGGCTTGATTCGCTTGGCAACATTTACGGATGCTTAAGTAGCAACCACCCCATTTCAATAAAAGAAAATAAAGATACAACCCAGCTTCTTGAGAGCTTGCAGCAGGCAATGGCCCAAAAGCAGGCAGTAAAATTTGCTGGAAGTAATTTGAGTATGTTAAATATAGGAGGCTAAATGGAAATTGAAGTTTTTGCTATACTAAAAGAACATTTCGATAAACAATTTTCGGTTACCGAAAACATAGAAAACATTGCATCCTTAAGGCAGCATCTGCTGGATATCAATCCGGGTGCACAATCAATTTTAAAATCATGCAGGTTTGCCGTAGGTGACGAATTTGTTAATGACTCATACCTTTTAAATGAAAATGACAGTATCAGCATTATCCCTCCCAGCAGTGGAGGTTAGTAAATATATCTCGGAGCAGCCTCTTGATCTTGTGGGTTTGCTGGCTTCCTCGCACCATCCTCTGGCCGGAGCTGTTGTGTTATTCAGCGGTGATGTTCGGGATAATAACCTGGGGAAACAAGTTGCTTATCTTGAGTATGAAGCCAAAGAAAGCATGGCGGCTAAAATGATCCACGAAATTTTGGAAGAAGCAAAGCAACGCTGGAATTTAAATATTGCCGTAGCTCAACACCGTATTGGGCAGGTTACGGTTAGCGAATCGGCTGTTGTTGTGATTACTGCTACACCGCATCGTAGGGAGGCCTATGAAGCGAATAGGTACATTATTGATCGGATCAAGCATGAAGTTCCCATCTGGAAATGCGAGTATTTTACTGACGGCACAAAAAAATGGGGCGGAAATTGCAATTGCCATGATATTACCGGCGACCCTGCAAAACATATTTATGAAGCCCCCGGGTTTGAGATGTGAGGTATCAGCTATTAGCCTGAAACCTCATACCTCAAACCTGATACCCCACACCCCAATCCCATGAAACCAACTATCACCATAGAATATTGCCCTAAATGCGGCTGGATGCTTCGTTCTGCCTATTTTGCGCAAGAACTATTAACAACCTTTAGCGATGATATTAAGGGAGTTTTACTCCAGCCATCTGAAATTAGCGGCAGCTTTAAGATTTTTATAAATGAATCCCTTATTTTTGATAGAAAAAGGGCTGGAGGTTTTCCCGAAATTAAAGAACTTAAACAAAACGTGCGGGACATTGTAAATCCAGAAAAAAGCCTCGGACATTCAGATAAAAAATAAAGCTATGAGCAATCTTTTAGGAGTAGTTTTAAGTGGCGGCCAAAGCAAACGCATGGGCAGGGACAAAGGCCTTATGGATATTGGAAATACCAAATGGGCTGTTTCTATTGCAGAAAAACTTCGCAGTTTGAGTTTGGATGTAGTGGTTTCCGTAAACGAATCTCAGAAAGATGCTTACAAGGAAATCTTTCCCAATAATCACTTAATCGTCGATAATACTTCTATAAGTGGACCTTTAAATGGCTTGCTGAGTGTCCATAAGGCATATCCTGATAAGGACCTTCTTTTAATGGCTTGTGACCTGATTGATATGGACGAGCCAACCTTAAGCCATTTGGTTGAGGCATATAAATCTGAACCCGGCTTTGAGTTTTATATTTATAGTTTAGATGGATTTACCGAACCTTTTTGCGCTATTTACACAGCCAAAGCTTTAGCTCATATTTATGATAACATGGAGGCTCAGGAAATAAAAAAATTCAGCCTTCATGAAAGGTTCGAAGGTGGAAATACCAAATATATTCCAATTAAAAACACCAAAGTATTTAACAACTACAACAGCTTATAAGGTTTTTGCTTTTTAATGAAGGTTATTAAATCAGGCTTATTTTATCTTTCTACCTTACTTTTACTACTTACAGCAAGCTGCAGCGCTCCCAATAGCAATGCAGAGGTTATTTTAATTCAAGATTCAACACTTAAATCTGCCAGGATAAGTAAAACCAGCGGGTTTAAGGCAGAGGCTCTGCATATCGAACTAAGTGGCCTGAGCATTTCTGCCGATAGCTACGGAAACCTGGTATTAAAATCGGGCGGGAAATCATTCAGGAAATCAATCGATTTGGGAAAAGGCTTTTATACCCATGCCATTCACTTTTATGATAATGGCGAAAATGTTGCACTGTTTTTTGAAACTATGAATAGTCAGGGAAGCTATAATAAAGTTTATTGCCTGAATAAAGAAACCGGAAAAACAGAGTGGCAAACCACTTTGGGCAATTTTAGCCTGAGTGTTGGCCAGGAGGAAAATGACATTCTATATTTAGGAAGTAGCGAAAACGTTTACGCGCTCAACCTGAAAACCGGTAAGTTAATTTGGCAGACTGAAGGTTTATACCACCTATATGGCTTTAACTACTACGATAGCATTGCAGTTACCCCTACCCGAATTAAGCTTATAGGTGAAACTCAAACTACTTCATTTAGCAGGGATAGGGAAATTAAAACGGTTTCTATAAACAAACAAAATGGAAAAATACAGGCAGTGAAATTGACTGACAACCCGGAATCACCATAAGGTATTAAAAATTCACTTTTATAACCTTATAAGAATCAGAAGGAATAAATTGCTGAACATTACTCGTGGTACCTGGCAATTCAATATGCATTATATTTACCTGTTCGGCAAAGGCATCAAACAACAGAGCATCAGATATTTCCAGCGATTTGACTTTTGTTTTTGGCAACGGCAAGATAAGCCTCACCTGCACTACATTATCTTCTATGCGCTTTACAGAATTTAGTTGAAGCGTTAGCGGCTTTTTATTCACCTTCAGCAGCATCTTTTTAGCCACGTATCCCGCAACCATACTACCTTCTGTGTCATCAACCACCGCAAAATCGATGTTCTTGCGATGATAGAGCTTTTCAAGATGGGCACTAAAATCGTCTTCAAAGAAGTTTATCGTTAAAACTAGTTCCTTCGCTTTTTTATCGTATAACAACTTGCTTGTTGTCATTTTTATAGGGTGGGCGTTTGCTTTGAAAGCCAGTAAAGCCAACAAAAAAGCACCAATTATATTTCTTAGAAGCATCATTCAGCCAACACTTTAACAATCATTCCAACGGCCATTCCGGCACCTGCACCACTAATAAATAACATCCACTCGCGATGCCTAACCTTGAAAAAGCCAGTAAACAGAGCCATTATCAACACAAATGCAGCAACTATCATTAACTGCCCAGCCTCTATCCCGATATTAAAAGCTAATAATGGACCCGTAATACTATCACTCATGCCCATCATCATTGACTTAAAAAATGATGAAAACCCCATACCATGTATTAAACCAAAAGACAATGCCATTAAGTAATTTAATGATACCAACGAGCTAGATTTTTGAGGCTTAAAAACATTAAAAAGGGCAGTGAGCAAAATAGTAATAGGAATTAACGTTTCTACCATTTGCCTGTTAACGCGGATTACGTCAAGGGATGTGAGTGCCAGGGTTATGCTATGACCAACCGTAAAGGCTGTTATCAGCACCAAAATATTACGCCATTGGCTTAGCTTATAAACAGCGCACAAAGTGATAATAAACAGCATATGGTCAAGCCCCTGCCAATCGGTTATATGATTTATGCCCTGCTTTATATAAAAAACGAACTCATTCATGCAATTATCCCTTTTCTAAAACCTTTAAAAATATGCATCTTTAGCAATTAAACCAATTTGTTGCCCCCTTCCCCTTATGAGGATTCTTATTGTCGCATTGCTGCTGCTTAAAGCCAATTTAGGATTTGCCCATCTTGAACAATTATTTTTCTTACGTGGTACATTAGGCGGACGCGAAATTGGCATGCGTTTGCAAAGGGAAGACGATTTCTGGCATGGCGAGTACTTTTTTTTAAATGAAAAGAGAAACATACTCCTTAAAGGAAGTTGTGATGCAGGCTCGGGCTGTCAGCTGTCTGCGTACACGCTTAACAAGCAGCTTAACAAAGAGGAAATAACCGAAGCTTTTAAAATTACTGAAGGCAAGGAACACGACTGGAATGGAAGCTGGGCATCAGGCAACAAAACTTTGCCGGTAACCCTAAAGCCAATCGATATTAAAAGCATTAATCACCAGTTTAAAGGAAATCCCTTTTTAGATAAATTAGATCCCTACTCCTATCTGCGCACTGCCAATATCGAGTTTTCGAGTGTTAAA
>CBIHNR010000136.1:0-15407 GCA_966211215.1 uncultured Pedobacter sp. | reverse complement strand
TCTTGTGCCTTGCGAGGTGCCTTTTTTCGCACATTCCTCTGCGCAAATTATTGAGGTTTTAATTATTCTATATGGGCTCAATGAGTGCTTCGCAGTTCCCTTATCAGCCGCACGGTGCTGCGCCGGCCTTTCCCTTTCCGCACATCCCGCCGCTTCAGAAAACCCGACAATGCACCTTCTTCATACACAGGCTCGCTTATAAGTGAATTTCTACCCAGGCACTTCGCAAAGCACCACCTCCGATCAAGGGTTCTGCCTATTTCAAATGCCCTCCTGCAAAGTAGCGCCCAAAAGAGAAGGGCTTTATGAAGTTTTTAGAGGTTCCTTACTTATTTTTCTTTCTGAAATAGCCTCTCAAAAGAAAACTATGCTGCAGGGCATCCATCGTTTCATTCAGCTTGATGGAGCTGGTTTCAAGATTGCCAATTAATGTTTTTAAGCTTTGAGCAGTTGGTGCGTCATTTAACAACACGTTTGCTGCAGAGTTGCTGCTGTTTAGGCTATTACTCGCAGTCTTAAGATTTTCGGTAATAACGTTCGCATTTGCAGACAATTTTTGAACTTGTTTAACCGTGCTTCTTAAAGTATTAAACACTGTGGTGTCTGTTACCAGGTTGTTTGCCAATGTGCCTTTTTTATTTAAGCCCTCAGAGAAGTCAGACAGATTGCCAGTTAAGTTGGTAGTATTTTGTGAAGCTTGTTTAAGAATAGCTACCGTACTCTCAAGTTCCTTTAATAAATCGTCATTGGTTAGCAGTTTACCAATAGTGCCCTGGCCTTCGGCCATTTTTTTAGTGATTATTTTAAAGCTGTTGGTGATGTCCACCAGGTTTTTATTATTTTCCTGTAAAGTAGTCATCATTTGCTCGGTATCCAGAGGCTTGGAAATTGCCAACACATCGCCGGAAGTAATTGCGGGCTTATCAGCAGAACCACCTTCCAAAACAACAATTTTATTACCCACAAGGCCGTCGGTACTTACTTTTGCTTTTGCATCTTTATGGATATAAGGAACTGATTTTTCTTCAATCACCATTTCCACAGAAACAAATCCGTCAGGCTTAAAATTAACGCTTTTTACCGTTCCAACTTTCACGCCCGAAAACCAGACATTATTGCCTTTTAATAAGCCGTTAACATTTTTGAAATCGGCACTTATCACAATTGTTTTGTAAAATAAGCTACTTTTTCCTCCAACAATTAATAGTCCGCCGATGAATATAATTATGCCTATAACTATAAAGACGCCAACAATTGCCGAATTTTTATTTTTTTCAATGTCCATTATTAGTTGATAAAGTTGTAATCGTAAAAGCTTTTAATTCTCTCGTCGTTGCCGGCAAATACTTCTTCGAAAGTACCGGTACGTACAAAGTGCCCGTCAAGCAACATCGACACGCGGTCGCCAGTCGCTTTTGCGCAAGTTAAGTCGTGTGTAATTACAATCGAACTGGTGTGGAAGCGCTCCTTCACCTCATTAATAAGATTGTTAATTTCAATACAGGTAATCGGGTCAAGGCCTGCTGTTGGCTCATCGTAAAGCATAATTTCGGGTTGTAGAATAAGCGTTCTGGCTATACCGATACGTTTACGCTGTCCGCCGGAAAGCTCGGCAGGCATTTGTTTTAATGATTGTAACAAGCCTACAGCATCAAGCACGTTTTCAATCCTCAGATTTATTTCCTTTCTGCTAAGATGCCTTACGTTACGTATCAGCGGAAACTCCAGATTTTGCTTCACTGTCATACTATCGTATAAGGCACTGTTTTGAAAAGAAAAGCCGATTTTTTGGCGCAATTCCCTCAACTCCAGCTCACTAAGAGAACTTACAGCTTTACCCAGTACAATAGCCGTGCCCGAATCTTCCTTTAGTAAGCCGGACAGGATTTTAATCAAAACCGATTTTCCGGTTCCGGAGCGGCCAAGTACAACCAGGTTTTCACCCTTTCTGAGTTCAAGGTCTACACCTTTTAATACATGGTTGTCGTTAAATGATTTGTACAGGTTTTTCACCTCGATAACAACCGGCCTTTTAGCGGAATTTGAATTTTGCTCAGCCATTATCTAAACCAGTTAACAATTTGTACAATAATCACTTCCTCAATAAAAATCAGAAACATAGAGGCTACAACTGCTGCATTCGCTGCCTTACCAACGCCCTGGGTACCTTGTGTAGTATGGTAGCCTTTGTAACATCCAACAATTCCGATAGTGAAGCCATAAGCAAGAGACCTGATTAAAGACGAAGTAATATCAAGCATGGTAATTCTTTCAAAGGCATTGTGAAAGAAGGTTGCTAGCGATGTTTGTTCACTTGTGGCCACGTTTAAAAAGGAACCCAATAAGCCAACCAGGCCCGTGTACATCATTAATATAGGCACCATTAATGTGCTGGCTGTAACGCGTGTTACCACAAGGTATTTATAGGGATTAACGGCAGAAACTTCCATGGCGTCAATCTGTTCTGTAACCTTCATTGAGCCAATTTCGGCACCAATACTTGAACCCACTTTACCTGCACAGATAAGCGCAGTAACGAGCGGAGCCAGGGCCCGTATCATGGCAATACCTACCAGAGAAGGAATCCATGAGGTAGCACCGAACTCTGCCAGGGAGGGACGTGATTGTTTTGTAAATACAAACCCAGTAATAAAACCTGTTAGCGTTATTAGCGACAGAGATTTGTAACCGATGTTGTAACATTGCTGAACAAACTCGCCTACCTCGTGTGGGGAGGTGAATGCTTCTTTAAAATATCTTACTGTAAATGAAGATGTTTTGTATATTTTGATGAAAAACCGGTCGATTTTTCGGCTGATAAGGTGCTTTTTTACCTTACTATCTGTCTCCATAATTTTATTCAACCAATGTCACTTTGTGAATTCTTGCGCAAAAGTCGTGATTCCTTTAACTTATACAACTATATTTTATAACATTTACATTTAAGTGTCCGAATTCTGGAAGCTCAATTATAAAAACAGCCTTTCAGGGTTCCTGAGCAATTAAACAACAATAGCCGAAATAGAAAATTTCGGCTAGGGCTAAGTGTGTGTTACATTTTATTTAACATATTTCTGCATTAGATACAGGAAGATGCATTTTGTTAAACATGTTAAAAAAAAGAGGCACCCCGTTTCGGTTTTGGGGCACCTCTTTTATTATAAATGAAACTGAACTCCAATTTGTGGTGTAAAGAAGCTTGAGCCAATTGAAAAAGCATCACTTCCTGCGCCTTTAAGGTCATTATCGTCTTTGTCTTTAACGCGGTAGTTAGTGTAAGATGCACCCTGGAATGAAAACTCGATTCCGATTTTCTTAGTAGGGAAGAAGGCAAAGCCCGGAGATACCGCCACACCAATTGAAGTAGATGTACCAACCTTGTCACCTGTTTCGCCATTCGCATCAACAGCCTTCAGTGTACCAAAAGCCATTGGTACTGAAGCTTGGCCGAAGAATTTAAATTGGTCATTTAGCCTAACGTAGTATCTTCCGAAAGGGCTAACTACAAAGCTTTCGTCTTGCCCCGCGCCCACAGCTGCAGTTGATTTAGTGTAGCTGTAGCCGATGCCAGTACCAACTGCCACGTTGTTTGCTACAAAATATCCAACGTTAGGAATTGCTCTTAAGTCCTCTGAAGCTTTTGCTCCGTCAGCATCAGTTTTGGTTGAGCTGAATGAAGCCGAGCCACCCACAAGGAATTTACCTTTTTCTGTTTGTGCTTTGCCTGCGAAAGCAATTCCGGATAATAGTGCGATAGATAAAAATAGCTTTTTCATTTTTTTCTTTTTTTGATGTTCTGAAATGATCCTTATGATGGCAGCCGAATTGTTTGTGAAATTCATCATCGATCATTTTTTGTATATCTATTTTCGACTGTTTGACAAATATAGTCCAATATTTAATTCGGTAATATGAAAATCATAGACGATATTCCTTCCGAAAAGCTAAAGCACTGATCTATTGTCCGAATTATTATTGACTGACAGAAGCTTTACTTTTCTTTGACTATGACTAAAGACAATGCTTTCATTCTCTATTCTGATTTTCTTTGTCCTTTTTATCTAAGGGATCTACGAGGCTGGGTATATTTATTAACTTTATGCAACTTTTTATAGTAAACACACGTTTTTAGAATATAAAACAAAATTAGTCGAATGATTCAAGCTACCCGTGATGAAAAAGTAGTCCAGGAAATTTTGGAGGCGGCCCGCGCAATCTTCTCTCAATATGGCTTAAAGAAAACTACAATGGATGACGTTGCAAAGGCGATAGGCAAGGGGAAAAGTACGCTATATTACTACTATCCGGGAAAAAATGAATTGTTTGAAGCTGTAGTAGTAGACGAACTGAAAAAGTCGGTGCGGTTAACCCGGGAAGCTATTAATAGTAAAACTACCCCAAAGGAAAAGCTTAAAGCACTGGTGCTTCAACGTTTTGAAACGAAAAAACACCTGCACAACCTGGGCAGGGTAATCTATCAGGATATCTTTGCAAACTTCGAACGAATCTGTTCCCTGAAAAAGCAATTTGAAGAGATTCAGGTTGAATTTATTAAGGAGATAATTGTTGGCGGCATGCAGTTAGGCGAGTTTAGGGAAATGACAGCTGATGAAATTACTTTTTTTGCGCATTGGGCAATCGCTGGGTTTAACGGTATGGTATTGCCAATTTATACCTCTGAATGCATCATGGAATCAGACCATTGTTGCGATAAAGTAGTGGACCTGCTTTTATACGGAATTGCCAGGAGCAAGGGATAATACAATTACCTGTTTACATCAAAAAAAACATGTGATTCCAGTCACATAGTGTACCATTTACAATCTATTTTGAATCTGCTTCGAGGGTAATATCCTACAATACCTTGAGAACTTGATATAAAAATAAACTATAGGCTGCCTATATTTTTGTATTAAGCTAACCAAACTGAAACTTTTTAATACGGTTTTAGTGAATGTTATTTTCCAATCAAATACTTTCGGTGCTTAGCTTTGTACAAAAGAAACATGCACAAACTGATAATAATTTTATTCGCGTCGCTAACCGCTGTGCAAGTGTCTGCACAGAGCTTGAAAGTTGAAGATATACGATGCGAAAATAAAGTTAACCCTCTGGGAGTTGATATTGTAAGTCCCCGCTTTAGCTGGAAGATAAGTTCCTTAGAAAGAAATATTAAACAAATCGCATTTCGAGTCTTGGTTTCGGATGATGCAGCCAAGCTAAAGAGCAATATCGGTAATGTGTGGGATTCGCAAAAGCATAATTCAGCTTCATCTATACAGGTTAACTATTCTGGAAAATCATTGCAATCTGCCAAAACTTATTATTGGAAGGTGATGGTATGGGATAACAAAAATCATACTTCATCGTGGAGTGCGGTTTCAAGCTTTCAAATGGGCTTACTAAATCCGGCTGACTGGAAAGGCGCTAAATGGATTGCTTATGAAAAGTTACCAGATTCGTTAGTTTTTTCCCTCGTAACAGATAAGAAGGCGGATAAAATAACGGGCAGTAATGTTTTGCCTTTGTTAAGAAGGAACTTTACTGTAAAGAAACAGATTAAAAAGGCCTCCGCATTTATTTCCGGCCTTGGGCATTTCGAACTAAGTATTAATGGTAAAAAAGTTGGCGATCATTTCCTTGACGCCGGCTGGACAAGATATGATAAGGAAGCCTTATACGTAACTTTTGACATCACAAAACAACTTAAGCAGGGGGCAAATACCATTGGGGTAATGCTTGGAAATGGCTTTTATTACGTTCCCCCGGTTAAAGGACGCTTCCGTAAATTGAAGTCCTCTTTTGGTTATCCTAAAATGATAAGTCGCTTATTGTTAGAGTACACCGATGGTTCAACTGAAGATATTATTAGCGATAATTCCTGGAAGGCCGATAAAAGTCCGATTACCTTTTCGAGCATCTACGGCGGCGAGGACTACAACGCCAACCTTGAGCAAAAGGGCTGGGATACACCTTCGTTCAATGACAAAGCATGGAAGTCGGTTTTGTCTGTAGATGGGCCGCCGGTGTTGTATTCTCAAATGGCAGAGCCGTTAAAAGTATTCGAGAACTTTGTTCCAATCAAAACGTCGACGCTGGATAATGGAAATTTGGTTTATGATTTGGGGCAGAATGCTTCGGGAATAATCGAACTTAAGGTAAAGGGCAAAAAAGGGGATACCGTTCGGGTTTATACTGCCGAGCTATTAAAAGCAGATGGCTCTGTAAATCAACGCCCAATAGGAAGCCCTTTTTATTTTGAATATGTTCTTAAGGGGCAGGGAGTGGAAACGTGGCGTCCGCGATTTACTTATCACGGATTTAGATATGCCGAGGTGAAAGGTGCAGTTCAGCCAAATCAAAGTAACACTAAAAGGCTACCCGAAATTATAGAACTAAAGGGCTTACATACGCGAAATGCTGCTGATAAAGTAGGCCAATTTTCCTCGTCAAACGAGTTGTTTAATAAAACAAATAAGCTAATTGACTGGGCTGTAAAGAGCAATATGGCCAGCGTGTTTACCGATTGTCCTCACCGTGAGAAATTAGGTTGGCTGGAAGAGGTTCATTTGGTTGGCCCGTCAATCCGATACAATTATGACATTGCCAATCTTGGCCGGAAGGTAATTCAAGACATGAAGGCATCACAATTGCCAGATGGCTTAATCCCTGAAATTTCGCCGGAATATGTGAAGTTCGAGTGGGGAGATGGCATGTTCCGCGACTCACCCGAGTGGGGCAGTACTTCTATTATCTTACCATGGTATCTGTATCAATGGTATGGAGATAAAGAGGCGCTAACATCCAGCTATAGCATGATGCAGAAGTATATCGCTTATCTGCAAACCAAAGCAAAGAACAATATTTTGTATCAAGGCCTCGGCGATTGGTATGACCTCGGCCCAAAGCCTCCCGGTGTTTCTCAATTAACACCAATGGGCGTTACAGGTACGGCTATTTTCTACTATGATTTGGGCATTATGGATAGCATCGCGCAAATGATGGGCAAAACCGAAGATGCTGTAAAGTACCGCATGTTAGCTGCAGAAGTTAAAGATTCATTCAATAAAACCTTCTTCAATAAGGAAACGAAGCAATATGCAACAGGTAGTCAGGCTGCTAATGCCATGGCTATTTATATGAATCTGGTTGAGCCACAGTATAAAACAGCTGTGCTTGAAAATCTAATAAAGGACATTCGCGACAGGGGAAATGCGTTAACTGCCGGCGATATAGGTTTCCGTTACTTGCTTCGGGTGCTTGAGGATGCAGGCCGGTCTGACGTAATTTTTGATATGAACAGTCGCACCGACGTTCCGGGTTATGGCTATCAAATCGAAAAAGGAGCTACCACGCTTACAGAATCATGGGCGGCTTTGCCAACAGTATCAAACAATCATTTAATGTTGGGGCATTTAATGGAATGGTTTTATAGTGGTTTAGGCGGTATAAGGGTCCCGGAAGGATCTGTTGCTTTTGATAAAATAGAAATTAAACCTGAGGTGGTTGGGGATCTAAAGCATGCTAATGTAAGCTACAATTCTCCTTACGGGATGATAAAATCAGACTGGAGAAAATCAGATTCCGGATTTGAATTAAACGTTGAAATTCCTGCCAACACAACAGCAAAAGTTTATTTGCCTGCAAGCCAATCTGCAAAGATTTATGAGTCGATGGTTAGAATTGGTTCAAAGCAATCTGAAATTAAGATGCTTGGATTTAAGGAGGGCAGGGCGGTTTTAGAAGTAGGATCGGGGACTTATAAGTTTAGCGTGAACAATTGATGACAAGGAAGCTATTGATTTTGAGTGACATTAAAGGACTGTGAAGGGTATTTATTGCCGTCAGCTTTAGCTCAATGTCATTAAGTTAAGGATTTCAAAGGTGCTGGTGGGGACACCAGCACCGGAGTTCGCCGCGGTTGGTGTCCCCACCAACCGCTTAACTTAATGACATTGAGCTTTAGCTGACGGATAAGAAGTGAATAAAGAAAGGCTTTAGCCGCATTAATGTGGCTAAAGCCCCTTCTATACCTCTAATGTCCCGTTGGCTTCGGCCAACGGCAATAGAAATCCTGATCAATAACATAAAAAAGCTCATTACTCGCCATGGCAAAGAAAGGTACACGATGAAGCGATTATTAACAGAGAAACACAACACATGAGATATAACAACAATAATCTAATCCCCAAAATCACTGCAGGCATTCTCCTGTTTGCATCTTCTGTGGCTTTTGGCCAGCAAAAATCGGTGTCCGATGCAAGGATGCAGGAGCTTTATAATGAAGTAAAAACACCCCATAAATATGGGCTGGTGATAGTTCCGGCAGATGATTCAAAGAAATTAGATTGCCCTACCGTGTTTCGTAAAGGCAGAAACTGGTACATGACTTACGTAATTTTCAATGGCCGTGGTTATGAAACCTGGTTGTCAAAAAGTAAGGATCTGCTAAACTGGAAAACAGAAGGCAAGTTGATGTCTTTTGGCGACACTACCGCCTGGGATGGAAGCCAGAAAGCAGGTTATCCGGCTTTGCAGGATACAAAATGGGGCGGAAGCTATGAGTTAAAAAAATATGATGGCAAGTATTGGATGTCATATTTCGGCGGAGCTACTAAAGGCTACGAAGCTGGCGATTTAAGTATCAGTATGGCTTATACTACTAAGGCCCCTTCAAAAGCTCACGAGTGGACTCGTTTGGAAAAGCCGTTTTTTACATCTAAGGATGCAGATGTTCGCTGGTGGGAGAACCGCAAGCTATTCAAAAATTCGGTGATCTGGGATAAGGACAAAACCCTGGGACATCCCTTTATAATGTACTATAATGCCAACGGCGATTCAGCTAAGAACAACATCAAAACCCGTTGGTTCGAACGGATCGGCATGGCGGTATCCGACGATATGATTAACTGGAAACGCTATCATGCAGAGCCGGTTATGCACCATCCAGTAGGCATCACAGGTGATGCTGTTATCCAGAAAATTGGAGATACCTGGGTAATGTTTTATTTCGGTGCTTTCTGGCAGGATAGAAAAGGAGCGTTTAACCGTTTTGCAGCGTCATACGACCTAGTTAACTGGACCGATTGGAAAGGCGATAACCTTATTCAATCCTCAGAGCCTTATGACGAATTATATGCACACAAATCATTCGTGCTAAAACATAAAGGCGTGGTTTATCATTTCTATTGCGCTGTAAATAAAAAGGAACAGCGTGGAATTGCCGTGGCAACCTCCAAAGATTTAGGCAAAAGTAAAGTCAATTTTATAACCTCTAAAAAGTAAGCAGATAAATGTTTGGCTTAAAAAAAGGAATATTAGCGATAGCATTGTTTGCAGGTATAGCGGCATCAGCTCAAACACGCACTCACGAAAACTTTAATAAAAACTGGAAATTCTTTTTGGGCGACAACGACAAAGCCAAAGAAAGCAATTTCGACGATTCTAAATGGAGAGTATTAACGCTACCTCATGATTGGAGCATCGAGGGGGCCTTCGATGAAAAAAATCCCGCTAAGCCAGAAGGTGGTGGTTTACCTACCGGGATTGCCTGGTACCGCAAATCGTTTACCGTTCCCGCAAATGCATCATCTAAGGATATTGCAATTGAGTTTGATGGAATTTATCGCGACAGCGAAGTTTGGGTGAATGGAAAGTATTTAGGAAAACGCCCAAACGGATATATATCTTTTCAATATGATATTACGCCTTGTTTAAACTTTGGCGGACAAAACACAATTGCTGTAAAAGTTGACAATTCGTTGCAGCCTAACTCGCGCTGGTATTCTGGCTCTGGAATTTACCGTAATGTTTGGCTAAATACCACTTCTAAAACTTCAGTGGCGCATTGGGGTACGTTTATAAGCACTCCAAAAGTGAGCAAAGATAAGGCTGCAATAGCCATCCAAACTGTGCTAAAAAACGCAAAAGCCGGCGAGAAAGCCGAGGTTCAGTCTGTTGTTTACAACGCAAAGGGTAAAGTTGTTGCCTCTGTAAAAACTGCCGACATCACTTTAAATGGGAAGCAAACGCAGGTAAACCAGGAAGCATACGTAGCGCACCCGGAACTGTGGTCGATAACTAACCCATACCAATACAAAGTTGTTACCACCGTTATAAGCAATGGACAAGTTCAGGATACCTACGAAACACCGTTCGGTATCAGATATTTCAATTTTGATGCTGCCAATGGATTTTCACTAAACGGCCAACCTTTAAAAATTTTAGGAGTTTGTAACCATCATGACTTAGGCGCTCTTGGAGCAGCCTTTAATGTTCGCGCGGCAGAACGCCAATTAGAGATTTTAAAGGCGATGGGATGCAACGCTATACGTACTGCGCATAATCCGCCCGCTCCGGAATTGCTGGATCTATGCGATAAAATGGGCTTCCTGGTAATGGACGAAGCCTTTGACATGTGGAAGAAAAAGAAGACTTCCAAAGATTACCATAAAGATTTTGAAGAATGGCATAAAGCTGATTTGGAGGATATGGTTAAACGCGACCGCAATCATCCTTCTATTATTTTATGGAGTATTGGAAACGAAATTCGCGAACAGTTCGACAGTACCGGGATTGCCATTACCAAAGAGCTGGTTAAAACAGTAAAAGCATTGGATACCACACGGCCGGTTATGTCGGCTTTAACAGAAACTATTGCCGAAAAGAACTTTATTTACCAGGCCGGCGCCTTGGATATTTACGGCTTAAACTACAACCATAAGCTTTACAAAGATTTTCCAAAGAATTATCCGGGGCAAAAGTTCCTTGCAACCGAAACTACATCCGCATTGCAAACACGGGGTTTTTACGATACTCCGCCAGATACGATTCGCCGCTGGCCACGTGATGGAAAAACAAAATTGACCGAAGGTAACGCAGAAATATCAGTTTCCTCTTACGATAATGTTTCTGCTTACTGGGGGTCTACACATGAGGAAACCTGGAAAGAGGTGAAGAAATACCCGCATGTTTCAGGCCTGTTTGTGTGGACTGGATTTGACTATCTGGGTGAACCAATCCCTTATCCATGGCCGGCCCGTAGTTCTTATTTCGGTATTATTGATTTGGCAGGATTTCCAAAAAACGCTTATTACATGTACCAGAGCGAATGGACTAATACACCTGTGCTGCACTTGCTTCCGCATTGGAATTGGGAAAACGGTAAATCAATTGATGTGTGGGCTTATTACAATAATGCAGATGAAGTTGAACTATTCTTAAACGGCAAATCGCAGGGAGTTAAAAAGAAGGCTGGCGAGGATTTGCATGTAGAGTGGAAAGTGAGCTATGAGCCCGGTACGTTAAAAGCCGTATCCCGCAAAAACGGAAAAACGGTTTTAATCCGCGAAATGAAAACTGCCGGTGCCCCTGCAAAAATCGAGCTTAGTGCCGACAGGAAGAAGATTTCATCAAACGGCACAGATCTTTCATTCATCACTGTAAGAGTTTTGGATGCGGAGGGAAATCTTGTTCCCAATGCTGATAACCTTATAAAATTCAACATCAGCGGAAATGGCTTTATAGCTGGAGTGGATAACGGTTATCAGGCGAGTATGGAATCTTTCAAAGTCCCTTACCGCAAAGCATTTAAAGGAATGTGCCTGGCTATTATTCAATCAACAGAAAAATCCGGAAAAATTACATTACAAGCAAGTTCCGAAGGATTGCAAAGTAAATCGATCACTGTAAAAAGCAAATAGTTATGAAACAACCATGCGCCACTACGCCTCATAAAAGCTTTTTTGAAAACATCCAGGTTGATATGTATTCGGCAACGCCCAAATACCTGCAACTAGCTCATTCTATTCTAGGAGCCATTGAATCGGGTAAAATTGAGAAAAACATCCTATTGCCGTCTTTAAATGAACTTACTTTCAACCTCGAAATATCGCGGGAAACTGCCGATAAGGGATATAAATATTTGCAGCATTTAGGCGTGCTAAACTCTATTCCTGGAAAGGGCCATTACATTACAACAACCGAAATAAAGCAAGAGCTTAGGGTGTGTTTGTTGATGAACAAAATCAGCGACGAAAAGAAAGTATTTTATGATGCCTTCGTTGATAACCTGGGGGCGCATGTGCCAATCGATTTCTACATCTATAACAACGATTTCAAGCTATTTAAAAAGCTGCTGGCTCAAAAAAATGATTATTCACATTATGCGA
Organism: uncultured Pedobacter sp.; assembly: GCA_966211215.1. Lineage (GTDB taxonomy): Bacteria > Bacteroidota > Bacteroidia > Sphingobacteriales > Sphingobacteriaceae > Desertivirga. The sequence goes on along the minus strand of CBIHNR010000136.1, from coordinate 3,237 downwards.
TAATGCCGCATTTTCTGGATAATTCTGAGGAAGCGGAAGCCTTGATCAATACCATCCCTAAGGAAAAATTGATTTTGCTTGATAAATCGCTGCCAGGTGTAAAAGGAAAGTACGGTTGTGTTTTTGAAAACTTCAGAAAAGACATTTACAAAGCCTTGGAACAAGCTTTATATCAGCTTAGTAAGTATCATACTATAAAGCTGGTATTTCCAAACAATAGTTATTTTCCGGAGGATATTATTAATGGCTTCAATTCTTTTTGCCTGCAGTATGCTTTTGAAAGAGACGTTATTCCTAATGTTAGGGATGAAAGATTTAAAGCGGGCGTAGTATACATCTGCCTTACCGAAAACCACCTGATTGAGCTTATCGAAAAGATTGCTCTTATTGACTTGCAGGCTGGGGGCGACATCGGAATTATCTCGTATAACGAAACCCCGATGAAGAAATTTATCCTTGACGGGATTACTACAATTTCTACCGATTACAAACATATGGGTGTTTTAGCGGCAGAAATGATTGCAAAAGGCTATCGCGAGAAGGTGGAACTACCATTCAAATTAAACTTAAGAGCTTCTTTATAACAACCAATAATGTTCAATAACATAAAGCAGTTTGTAGCTGCTATTCTTCTTTCGGGAGTAGTTTTCAGTGAAGCAGAAGCTACAGAAATATGGGTTTCTCCCAAAGGGAACAACACCAATGCAGGCACCAAAGAGAAGCCATTAGCGGATATAGGCTTGGCCCTGCGCAAAGCAAGAGAACTAAGGCGCCTTAATGACCCTTCGGTTAAAAGTGGCATTTCAATCATTTTAAGGGGAGGTATTTACGCCCTCGAAGAGCCTTTATTTATTCGGCCTGAAGATTCAGGGACAGCCGAAAGCCCTACAGTTTTTATGGCAGCTAAAGGTGAAAACCCCGTTTTAAGCGGTGGTTTGAAGGTAAACAGCTGGAAGAAGGCTAGCGGAGCAATTGCTGGACTGCCAGCCGAAGCGCAGGGGAAAGTATGGATAGCAGATGCTCCGGTGATTGGCGATAATATTCTTGACTTCAGGCAACTTTGGGTGAACAATGTCAAGGCTGTTCGCGCCCGTGATACAAAGCCCGGCTTAATGAACCGAATTCTGTCCTGGAATAAAAAGGACGAGACTTGCTGGATTCCAAAGCCTGCCTTTGATTTAAAGAATGCAAAGGGCCTGGAAATGTTTATCCACCAGTGGTGGGCTATTGCTATTCTTAGAGTTAAATCGGTAGAGATGAAAGGCGATAGTGCCAAATTATCATTCTACCAACCAGAAAGCAGGGTACAATCAGAGCACCCCTGGCCAGCTCCATGGATTTCTAAACAAACCGGAAATTCGGCTTTCATACTTTCAAATGCTATTGAGTTTTTAAATGAGCCGGGAGAATGGTTCCTGGACAAACGCAATCATAAAATTTACTATTATCCTCGCCAGGGTGAGAATTTAAATTCGACCGATGTTACTGTTCCATACCTTGAAACAATCGTAAAAGTTCAAGGCACGATTGACCATCCGGTGAGCTATGTAAACTTCAAGGGAATTTCGTTTCAACATTCATCCTGGTTGCGCCCTTCTCAGCAGGGACATGTGCCGCACCAGTCGGGATTGTACATGCTGGATGCTTACAAGCTTAAAATTCCAGGAACGCCGGATAAAAAAGGTTTAGAAAACCAGGCTTGGGTTGGGCGCCCTGCCGCTGCTGTTGAAGTTTCATTTGCCAGCCACACTGGTTTCGAAGCTTGTAGATTTGAGCACCTGGCTTCTACGGGTTTAGACTATAAAAGAGGCACACGCAATGATATCATCAAAGGAAATTTATTCAAGGATATTGGCGGAACCGGCATTCATGTGGGCGTTTACTCTGACGAGGCCAGCGAAGTACACTTGCCTTACAATCCAGAAGATGAGCGTGATGTATGCACTAACGAAACCCTCAGCAATAACATAATTACCGACGCAGCTAACGAAGACTGGGGCGCAATTGGAATTAGTGCTGGCTACGTAAAAGGAATAAACATCGAACATAACGACATCAGCGAAGTGTCCTACATGGGAATTTCGATGGGCTGGGGTTGGAGCCGCACGGTTAACACAATGCGCAATAACCGAATTGTGGCTAATAAGATTCATCGCTATGCGAAACACATGTATGATGTATCGTCTATCTACACCTTATCGGCACAGCCGGGATCTTTGATTGCCGAAAACTATGTTGACAGCATTTACAAAGCTCCTTACGCTCATGACCCTAACCACTGGTTTTACCTGTACACGGATGAAGGGTCGTCCTATTTCATCGTAAAGAATAATTGGACACCATCTGATAAATATCTTCAAAATGCTAACGGCCCAGGTAATCTTTGGGAGAACAATGGCCCTCAGGTTGCTGACAGCATCAAGGCCAATGCCGGGCTTCAGGCTGCATTCAAGTATCTTTTAAAAGAAAAAGCTCCAATCTCAAGTGGTTGGGAAATTAATCATAGCGAGCGTACTAAGGTTATTGAGCTGATTGGATCAAACGGTTCTACTCATAATGGATCAGCATTAAAGGAAATTGCCCGAAAAAATGGACTTCCTGATAATGCTATCTACCAATGGAAAAACCATTCGGTTATTTATGGCCGTATCGAAAATCCGGAGAAACTAAGAAAGGACCTGGTTGCAAAATTCCCGGATAGTTATGCAAAAGTTTATAACACTCCATTCTACGAGTTTAACCGCTTAAAGAATTGCCAGGGTGCAAGCGGTGCAAAAGAATGGGACAATATTCTGCTTACTGCTAATCTGGTTAAAGATTCGGTTCTTCAGAAAGAATATTTAGACTATCACGCTACTCAATTCAAACAATGGCCTGAAGTTTCAAAAGGCTTCTGCAATGCTAATTTTCAGCAATTACTGGTATTTAGAAATGCCGGACAGCTAATGCTTATCATCAGTATTCCAAAGGGTGAAAGCCTTGATAAACTTAATCCTAAAACTTCGGAAAATAATCCTCGTGTAAACGACTGGAATAATCTGATGAAGAAATATCAGGAGGGAATTGAAGGGACTAAGCCGGGTGAGACTTGGGTGTTTTTGGGGGGTGTGAAGTAGGAGAGTTTGAAATCAGAGGTCGGAAGTCTGATGTCTGATGTCTGAATGATTGAGTGGCTACTAAAGATTAGCCTGTCCGTAGAGTTCCGCAGGGCTCTACGGATTCAAAAATAGAGAAGAG
>CBIHNR010000135.1:0-15626 GCA_966211215.1 uncultured Pedobacter sp. | reverse complement strand
CTCCGCTTAGGTATCTAATATACAATGAAAAAGGAGCGCTTAGGCGCTCCTTTTTCATTGTACTGTATTGTTTTAAACCTATCATTCACTTGAATTTGACAGGTTTGAAAACGTCTGCTACTATTTATAGAGGGGATATTCCTCCATTAACTCTTCGATCTTTTTACGAACCTTTTTAAGATTTGTTTGATTTTCAGGATCTGAAATTACAGTATCAATAAAGTCAACTAATTTCTCCATGTGCTTCTCTTTTAAGCCACGGGTTGTAATAGCTGCTGTTCCAACACGGATACCAGAAGTAACAAATGGAGACCTGTCATCAAAAGGCACCATATTTTTGTTAACAGTAATATGAGCCTGCTGTAAAGCCGCTTCTGCAGCTTTTCCTGTGATATTCTTATTGCGAAGGTCGATCAGCATCAAGTGGTTGTCTGTACCGCCAGAGATGATCTGGTAGCCACGCGCAACTAGAGCTTCCGCCATTGCAGCTGCATTTTTCTTAACCTGAACTACATATTTTAAATAGTCATCACTTAAAGCTTCTCCAAAAGCAACCGCTTTAGCTGCAATAACATGCTCTAATGGGCCACCTTGTGTACCTGGGAAAACAGCCATGTCTAATAAAGATGACATCGGACGAATTTCGCCTTTGGGAGTTTTTAAGCCGAATGGATTTTCAAAATCCTTACCAAGCATAATCATACCACCACGAGGGCCACGAAGTGTTTTGTGGGTAGTAGTAGTTACTACATGGCAATGAGGAAGTGGGTCATCTAATAAACCACGAGCAATTAAACCTGCCGGGTGAGAAATATCTGCTAGTACTAAGGCACCAATTTGATCGGCAACCTGGCGAATGAATTTATAATCCCATTCACGAGAATAGGCAGAAGCACCGCAAACGATTAACTTTGGCTTCTCTCTTAATGCAGTTTCTTCTAATTGTTTATAGTCAATACGGCCAGTTTCTCTATCAACACCGTAGAAAAATGGTTGATACAATTTACCAGAGAAGTTTACCGGAGAACCATGAGTAAGGTGTCCACCATGAGAAAGGTCGAAACCTAATATTTTATCACCAGCCTGAAGTAAAGCTAGCATAACTGCTGCATTCGCCTGAGCACCAGAGTGTGGCTGAACGTTAACCCATGCTGCGTTGAAAAGCTCTTTTGCACGCTCGATAGCAATTGTTTCAATCTCATCAACCACCTCACAGCCACCATAGTAACGCTTTCCGGGCAAGCCTTCTGCATATTTATTGGTAAGTGCAGAGCCGGCTGCTTCCATAACTTGTTTACTTACAAAATTTTCGGACGCAATCAGCTCAAGTCCGCTTTCCTGGCGTTCCTGCTCTTGTTCTATCAGCTTAAAGATAACTTTATCTTTCTTCATTACTTATGTTGGTTTAAATATTAAACATTAATTGACTGAGGCAAAATCTTTGTCTGCCACACTGAAATTATTAAAGCCTAGCCCTACCTCTATAGACACCAGCTGCTGTTGCAGCATTTCCAGAACGGCAAGGAAGTTATATACGAAATGGACTTTATTTTCGGAGTGCTTAAGAATCTGATAGAAATCTATCTGTTCATTAAGTTTTATAAGTTCAGAGATGGCCTGCTTTTGCTGCTCTATAGTGTAAGGGTACTGAACAACTGTATGAGTAACTTCAACGCTCCGCTGCTTATACTTCGCCATCAGCCGCTCATAAACCATCATCAAACGGTATAATCCAAAAGAAGAAAGCTCTTCTCCAGGTTCCGAGGCTTCGGATACGCATACCAAGTCCGCCACAATATTACCCCTCCTTTCAAGCATTGACCGTTCTTCTTCCAACTGCCTGAACTGCTCAGACACAAGCTTGAACTTCTTGTACTCAATAAGCTTTTGAACGAGCCCTTTTTGAAGGTCGACTTCATTTCCTTGTTCATCCAACTCTGGCCGAGGCAGCAACAGCTTGGCTTTAATGCGCATAAGGGTTGCAGCGATAAGAATAAATTCGCTGGCAACTTCTATGTTTAAAGCATTCATTTGCTGTATATAAGCCAGAAAGTCGTCGGTAATCTTAGCAATGGCTATCTCATGAATATCCAGCTCATCTCTTTCGATAAAGAACAAAAGAAGGTCAAACGGGCCTTCAAATTGGGGTAATTTGATTTCGAAAATTTCCTGCTGTATCACAAAGTCGCAAAAATAAAAAATTTGACGCTTAAATCTAAAGAAAAGATGAGTTAGTGATTTTTTATGAATTATAATGAGTTACTTTGTAGTTTGATTTTTTGTTGACTAGCTACCAGTATGGAAGTAAAGGCGGGAGAACTTTTAGAGCAAATAAACTACCCATCTGATTTAAAGAAATTCAGTGAAAACGACCTCGAACGGATTTGTCAAGAATTGCGCCAGTATATTATTGATATCGTATCGGTAAATGGCGGACATTTTGCGGCGAGCCTGGGCGTGGTGGAGCTTACAGTTGCCCTTCACTATGTTTTAAATACTCCATATGACCAGCTGGTTTGGGACGTAGGCCATCAGGCTTACGGACATAAAATTTTAACTGGGCGCCGGCCTCTTTTTCATACCAATCGAGTATATAAAGGCATCAGCGGCTTTCCTAAAAGAACTGAGAGCGAATATGATACTTTTGGCGTAGGCCATTCTTCGACCTCAATCTCCGCCGCATTGGGTATGGCTGTAGCCTCTCAATACAAAGGCGAGAAAGACCGCCAGCATGTTGCAGTTATCGGCGATGGCTCAATGACAGCAGGGATGGCTTTCGAAGCGTTGAACCATGCCGGCATAGAAAATTCCAATCTATTAGTTATACTTAACGACAACTGCATGTCTATCGACCCCAATGTAGGAGCGTTAAAAGAATACCTTACAGACATTACTACCTCGAGGCAGTATAATAAGTTCAGAGATGATATTTCCCATGTATTGGGAAAACTATCAGAACTTGGGCCTAACGCTCATACGATAGTTAAAAAGATAGAGAAAAGCATCAAAGGAACTTTATTAAAAAGAAGTAATTTTTTTGAGGCTTTAAAGTTCAGATACTTTGGGCCAATTGACGGCCATGATGTTAAACATTTGGCCAAGGTTTTAAAAGACCTTAAAGATATTCCTGGCCCTAAACTTTTACATTGCGTAACCGTAAAGGGAAAAGGCTTTGCATTAGCAGAAAAAGACCAGACGAAATGGCATGCGCCTGGACTGTTTGATAAAATCACGGGCGAAATAAAAAGAACGATTCCCGACAAGCCCCAAGCGCCAAAATATCAAGATGTATTCGGCAATACAATTGTTGAACTTGCAGAGCAGAACCCTAAAATTATGGGCGTTACTCCTGCTATGCCTTCAGGAAGTTCTATGAACATAATGATGAAGGCAATGCCAAAAAGGGCTTTTGACGTAGGCATTGCGGAGCAACATGTAGTTACTTTTTCGGCCGGCCTTGCATCTCAGGGAATGGTGCCGTTTTGTAACATTTACTCGAGCTTTATGCAAAGGGCCTACGATCAGGTTATACACGACGTAGCATTGCAAAAATTAAATGTAGTTTTTTGCCTTGACAGGGGCGGAATTGCAGGCAGCGATGGCGCAACGCACCATGGTGCTTACGATCTTGCATATATGCGTTGCATTCCGAACATGATTGTTTCTGCCCCGATGAATGAGGAGGAATTAAGAAATTTAATGTACACCGCCCAGCTCGAAGATATAGGCCCATTTTCTATACGTTATCCACGTGGAACAGGTGTTATGCCCGATTGGAAGAGGCCTCTAAAAGCTATTACCGTCGGAAAAGGAAGGAAGATCTGCGATGGCGAGGACGTTGCCATACTAAGCATAGGGCATATTGGAAATGAAGCTGTAAAAGCGATAAAAGAGCTAAACACCGAGGGGATTTATCCCGCTCATTATGACCTGCGTTTCGTAAAGCCACTTGACCAGGAATTACTGAACGAAGTTTTCAATAAATTCGACAAAATAGTTACTGTTGAGGATGGCTGTATTCAAGGAGGCATGGGAAGTGCTGTGTTAGAATTTATGGCAGACAAGGGCTACTCGTCCCGAGTTATTCGTTTAGGCATTCCCGATGATGTTATAGAGCACGGCGACCAACCAGAACTCTGGGCAGAATGCGGATACGATGCAACGGCAATTGCAGAAGCTGTGAGAATGGTTGCAGTAAACAGAGCCACAAACACTTTAGCCAGCTAAATACACTAAAAAAGCGATTAGGTTCCTAATCGCTTTTTCTTTATCAAATAAGCCCAGCAGCTTCTTCGACGTCTTTATACCAGTCTTCCCCGTATTTTCTTATTAACGGTTCTTTGAGAAACTTATAAACGGGTACTTTCAGCTCTTTTCCGAAAGAACATGCCGGGCTACATATATTCCATCGGTCATAATTCAGAATATCGAAATCTGGATAAGCAGTAATTCTGATTGGATATAAATGGCAGGAGATAGGCTTTTTCCATTGAATTTTTCCTTCAAGATAAGCCTTTTCGATGGCACATTTACTTATTCCGTTTTCCCAAATAACGTATGCGCATTCTTTATTTCCCCCAACACAAGGCGTTGTAAAATCGCCATCAATATCTTTAACCCACGTACCAGCAGCTTCAACAGTTTTGATCCCTTCTTCGGTCATGTAAGGTTTTACCAGTGGATATATTTCTTCGAGTACTTTTAGCTCTGAACGTTCTAATGGAGCACCAGCATCGCCCTCTACACAGCACGCTCCTTTGCATCTTTCCAGGTTGCACACAAAATTCTCACTAAACACTTCTTCATGCACCAGCGTGTGCTGTATCTCAATCATATTCACAATTATTCGGCTAATTTTTCGGAATGCAAAGATAGCACTAATCTTTCTTTTTTGATACGGCTAACGGGTACAATAGGCCGTTAGCTGAAGTGAGCTCCATAGTTACAGAACCAACAAGAATTTCCACCTCTGCTTTTACAGGAATACGGTTTCCATCATCTGTAATCCACAGATAAAGCTTGCTATCTTTCCTAAAAACACGTCCAGGCTCTATGGATGGACTAAACTTAAGGCAGTTGAAATATCCTAAAGGCGTTTTAATCCTTTCCTTGCCCAGATAGGTAATCTCCAGATCCGAAATACCATCTCCTAAAAAATAATGCATTTTAAGAGGGGTTCCAGTCTTCACTCCTGTTAAATCAAGATTTCGGGCAAAATAATATGCAGAAACAATATCAAAGGTTTGTTCTGCACCCTTAAATGTACCTCTATTTGCAACAACTTTTCTCTGCTCCTGGTAAAACCTCGCCTTATCAGCACGGCGATAATTCGATTCACGAATATTTTCTGAATACAAATGAGGCAACAACGTTTCCTTGTCTATATAAGATTCGTACCTATTCCTCACCTTGTAAAAAATATCAAATGTCCCTGATGTCCTTCCTTGCGCTATAAGATTATAAACCGGCCTGTTGCTCAACTTTAAATCGGAATCAACCACATTTAAAGTTGCCTCCGCGGCTGTCACAAACCCATACCTCAACCTATATTTTAAAACCTCTCCAGGCCGAAAAACTACATCCTTTTTGCTCTCTAACTCTTGCCCACCTGCCATCTTGCCCACCAAAACAACAAATAATATCAGCAGTAATCGCTTCATACAGTAAAGACTTATTATGTAAAGACGAAATGGTATTGATTTAGGTTACATTAAAAAAAACAAGAAAGGCTATGCTAATCCTTACGTTTAAAGAGAGGTACCGTTGAACATGGCTCACCATACATAATACTTTTAGCAACTTTGGTTAGCCTTGAAGTTAACTCAACATAAGCCGAAACCGGTATTGGAGTATCACCACAACCTTTAACAACTATCCTCTCATCACGATACTTTTCTATATCCAGATTATTAATGGCTCGCTCAAACAATATTGTTTCCAATGTTTCCAAATCACCAAACACAACTGTAGCAGCAAAAGGAGACATCTTATTGGCGAGAAGCATGTACGCCCATGTGGGCACTATGGCATCTGCCGAGCAGGTTATTGCAACATGCTTACCTGCATACTGGCTCCAATCATGCTGTTTTATAAACTCCCTAAAATCTTTCTCCTTTAATATTAATCCATGAAATAAGTTATCTTTTATATCGTATAAAATCCTATCTCCGGCAGGATAAAGATCCGCAAGATCAAAACTAATTAGTCCGCTTTGCGCTACCTTGTTGACTATATTTTCTTGAATATCCATTACAGGTTTTTAACATACAAAAATACGAGCACATAACAGCATGAGGGTTAAGAAAATGTAAAATTGCAAGCCTCTAAGTATATAACAAAAAAACCGGAAGATTATTCTCCCGGCTTTAATTTGAAGTTCCTTAACCTATTAAAAGAAGCGGAACCTGTTATCCTTAATATCAGCTCTATCACGTAACACTTCAAACACCTGGCTTTGAGCCCTTTGTTGAACTGACTGGCTAATTTGTTGCTTCTGATTTACTGTATTAGTTAACGGCGCAGGGTTAGAGAAGCTGTTTACTACTACTACATATACTCCATTTTCGCCTGCTATAGGTTTTGACAGCTTATTTGGCTGTAAGCCGAACACTGTACCAACAACTTTATTTTCCTGTGCAATACCAGGAATGATCGGGTTAGCGAAAACTACGTTTTGTACCGGCTGTGCTTGCTTTTTAACTTTCTGAGCAACCTGATCAATAGAAGATGAACCAGCTAATGCCTTATTTAATTGCTCTGATAAAATACGGGCTTTAACTTTATTGCGGACAGCCGGCTCAATCTGTTTCTTAACTTTTTCCAAAGCAAGAGTGCCTTTAGGGCGAATGTCTGTAAGTTTAGCAACCACATAGCTATTACCTAACTCAAACACTTTATCCGAAACGTCACCTTCTTCTGCCTCATAAGCCCAGCGAACCAACTCACGTGGATTATCCAGTCCAGCAACCGTAGATTGAGATGCAGAAACATTTTCAGCAACCAATTTACGTAACTTATCAGATTGTGCCTTCTCATCAAAAGCCTTTGCACTGTTTACAGCAGCTAAGAAAGACGAAGCTTTTCCATAAGCGGCTTGCTGGGTTTCGTTGCTGCTGTTGATTGCTTTGTCTACGATGGCTACTTTGGCAACTTTAGATGAACCTACTTGTTTTTCGATACGAATAACGTGAACGCCAAACTGAGTTGTAACAACTTTTAAGTCGCCAGTTTTGCCGTTAAATACCGCTTCCTCAAAAGCAGGAATCATTGCGCCACGCGCAAAAGTACCCAAATCTCCACCTTTGTCCTTTGAGGCATCTGTGCCAAACTTAGAAGACAATTCGGCAAAGTTTGCGCCTTTTTGGATAAGGGCCAAGATCGAGTCTGCTTTCGCTTTTGCTTTATCTACACCACCTTCTGTAGCAGGGTTAATTAAAATATGGCTGGCTTTTACAGAGTCTGGACTCAACCTAACATCAACTACTTTGGCCAACTTGTAAGCATTATTGCTAAACACCGGACCAATAACTGCTCCTACAGGGGCGTTAAATACAGCAGAATCTAAAGCAGGTTCCAATTGTCCCTTCTTAACATAAGCAATTGGGTTCTTTGAATCTGCATTTACAGCAACGAATAAAGAATCGTTAGTTGAAGCGCGGAAATCTGCAGCTAACTTCTCTACTCCGGCGCGAAGGCTTGCTGAATCCGCTTTGGAAGGGCTTGCATCGAAAACAATGTAGTCAAAAGACCTGCTTTCCTCTTTGTTTTTGAAACGAGCTTTGTTCTCATCATAATATTCCTGGTAATCTGATTCTGCAGGTACAGCCTGTGCATCTGGCACAGAAGCATAATCAAGATTCACATAGCTGAAATTAGCAAGTTTATTACGTTGGTTATAATCTTCGCGAGCTTCCAGTGATGTAACGTAAACACTGTTCCTCACAAGGTTATTATATTTCTGATATAAGCGGTCACGCTTAATAGACGCAAGGAAATCATTCCATTGCTGGCGGATTTCGCTATTAGCAGGCTGTTTATCTAAATTACTTAAAAATGTATTTAACTGAGTTTTATCGTATTGGCCAGTTTGCGGATTGCCAAACGTTTGAACAATTTGCGGGTGTGGATTTTTCCCGAACAGCATGTCGTTTAGTTCGGTTCTTCCTACCTCTAATCCAAGGCGTTTAACTTCCTTGTTTACAAGAATTTCAGAAACAGACTGGTTCCAGGTATTCTCAACAATGTAAGCACTCATCTGAGGGTTTAGATTTCCGCCCATTTGTTGCCTGAAATTGTTCTCATTCTGTTCAACTTTCTTTTTGAATTCTTCAATTTCAATTTTCTCGCCGGCCACCTCACCAACTTCGTTTTGGCTGGCAGCCCAGAAAGGAGTGCCAAGGCGTACCGCATCGCCGATCAAGAAAGCTACAATTGCTAAACCAATTACCCCGACAAGGATAATACCTGCACGGTTTCGCAAAAAACTCATTATTCCCATATAGTATAAACTTTATTCGTTTCTTAAAAAGAGGGCGCAAGATACAATTTTTACAAAAAAAACCTAATAGAAAATATTTAGGCGCGGCATAAGAGCTAGAAGGCTTAATTTGCTTATTGTTAAATTGTTGAAATTGCTTTTTTGTAATTCAAGCTGATTGAAGGCCTTTAAAATTGACTAGTATGAAAAGCGATTCCCCGTAGCAAAATCTCCATAGGCCCGATCGATTTCCGGATTATTAAAATTTTGGTCGCTACGGAACCCGGAACCAAATATGTTAGTGCCATCGGGTTTTACAATATTAACTAGTTGATTGGAATAAAAACGCTGTTTCGCTTCGTCCCAAATCAGCTCTTCTGATTTAAAAACATCGCCTTTTACGTTAGTAACCACAACGTTTTTACGCAGCTCAACCTGTTTTTCATTTTCTCGCCTTACAGCATAATCGGAAACAACCCGACTACTTTCCTGTTGATTTTCGTCGTAGAAAATGATGGTTACACCCTTCGGCATTTCGTAGTAAGGATTGGTTACAGCCTTGTAATGATGTAATTCCTTAGTAGTCATACGTGCTTTTACCTTAGCTGAATCACTATAAATTACAGTTACCCCGTATGAAACATCTACCGGTACAGATATTTTTTTGGCAGACACCCTTTCCACATCCTTCAAATCATTCTCGCAGGATGCAAAAGCAAGGCAAAACGCCAATCCGATATGGATATAAGAAAGCTTCAAGGCTAATCAAATTTATAACGCTGAAACCACTTATCGTTAATAGTGAAACCAAGATAAATGTTTGCAAAACGCTCGCGCACAAGGCTATTGTCTAACTTTCCGCGCTGGCCAAGTTCTGCGCCAATGTTTATTTTATAAAATGTTGAGCGAGTTGATGGAAGGGGTAAGCCTAAGCCTAAGGTTATGGCTGCCTGATTAATGTCAGAATTATTTAAGGCGATGTATGTTTTGTCGTATTTAAAGCCCAGGCGGTAATCAACCAATTTAAAGTAACTTCCCACTGCAGTTATGTCCGGAGTTATTTGTCCGCCAACCGCTATCCCAAAGGCGTTCCGTAAACCCGGATTTGAATTACCTTCGCGGTAATCAGACCACTGTGCCATAGTCACATCAGCGCCGATTAGCCAACGGTCAGCTCTTTCGAATACAACTCCCATTCTATGAGACAAAGGAAGTTTCAAGTTGGAAGATATGTTATCTTTAAATACAGTACTGTCTAAAGCAATATTTTCGTTACCAGTAGCATCTTTTGTGTAATGTGTCGAAACGTTTGTGAGCGAAGAGTTTAGTTTATTACTTGCAGATCCTGAGTACCCTAAAGTCAATTTTACTCTCTTATTTACTTTTGTGAAATACTGTAAGCCATACTCAAAACTCAATCCTCCAACGCTTCTAATAACCTGGTTTCTGGTATTTAAGGCGGCTGCGTCATAAGGGAACTCTGCATCACGATTTTGCTCAAGCTTACCAAAAATGTAAGAAATGTTTCCTCCGATGCTAAGATGTTGGCCTATTTGATAGGCGTATCCTAAATATGCTTTTGATAAACCACCATCTCCGTTATAAATATGGTTAACCGTTATGGTATCTGCTTTTACGGCTTGGCGGTTTCGGTAGCCCATTGTGCTAAAAGGCAAAACTCCAAAACTTAAACCAGAATAGCGGGAAACCGGAATTGCAAAAACCACATGGCTTAAAGATCCTGTAAAATTCTTTTCAGTACGGCCATCTTTTGTTAAGCTATTAAAACTTGAATATAAGCCTATATCAAAGGCTGTTAAGGTAATTGCAGAGTAAGATGCCGGATTAGATAAATTGATATTGTTGTATCCGGTAGGTTTACGCAATGCTGCCCCAATACCGCCTAGAGCCCTGGTTTGCGGTAATGAAGTACCTGTTAACTCGCCCAGGGCAAACCTTGAATAAGGTGAATTTGTGGTTGATTGTGCAAGAGCGTTAACGCCAGACAATATTCCAAAAAACAAAAAAATATTCTTAGTGAATTTAATCATTATGCTGATATATAACTTCGTTTAAACCAATGAGGACTAAATGCGGCTCGGATTTAACGACGGGCGCAAAGATGCTATTTTTCAACTGTCTATCAAAAAAATCGGCATCGCCACCGCAAAGTAAAACCAGAAGGCCAGGATATTGGCCCTGGTAAGCCTTGATAAATCCCTCTACTTCATAATACACCCCGCACTGAACACCCGAAAGCATTGAGGTGCGGGTATCCTCACCTCTTGGGCCATTAAAATCCGAGTCGAAAGCAATTAAAGGTAATTTTCCAGTGAAGGTATGCATAGCTTTATAACGCATGGCAATACCTGGCGATATACTGCCTCCGTAATAATTCTTATCCTTATCAATAAAGTCGTATGTAATACAGGTGCCGGCATCTATCACTAAACAATCAGAGCCTGGAAAAAGGTGTGCAGCCCCGTTAACCGCAGCATATCGGTCTAAGCCTAAGGTATTGGGAGTTTTATAGTGATTATTGATGAGTGTTTTTTCTGAGGTTTTAAACCTTAAATATCGAAACTTTGATTGCAAATACTGCTCCAGCTCTTCTATATGGAGCCTAACTGTTGACACTATAGCATTTTCTACTGCAAATGAACTTGCAAATTCATCGATAATTTGCGGGGTTACATTATTGGACGAATGTAGCTTAACGATACTCCGATTATTGAACAAAGCAAACTTAGTTAGAGTATTTCCTATATCAATAACGAGATTATACATTCAAATAGAAGTTTTGAAGTGAAGCATAGTTCAGCGCATTAATTGAAGATTGGCCAACTGAAATTATTTCTTCAGGCATCATAACACAAAACTATTTAAATTTTGTATCACACAGTTTTTTAATTTGTTAAAAAAGGTTAAGTAGATCCCAGTGAAGACCGGGCAACAGCCCACACAGCTTTTTTACATCAATCATCATTCTAGCATCCACAGAAGGGAAAGCACATATAACAAATACAAACAAAGTACGCGTACTCCCCGCCGCTCTGCCTAATTCAATACCTTTTTACTTAAAGATAAAATTTATATTTACTGCGAATCTTATAACCAATCTGTTTTACTCAATGAAACCTAAATTCTTTTTGCTTACAGCAATCTTACTATCCTTTGCCTTAGCCAGCCATGCGCAGGGGACTTCGCCAAAAACCTCACCGTCTACCCAGAGGCTTTTTTTCGAAAAAGTTTACCTGCATATTGACCGCGATTATTATAGTAGTGGTGAGGATATCTGGTTTAAAGCATACCTTCTTAATGCACAGGTAAATCAACTTCTAAATACCAGTAATAACTTATATGTAGAACTAGTCTCTCCAAAAGCAGAAATTATCAGCCGCAAAGTAGTCAAGCTAGACGATGGAATTGGATATGGGGATTTCAACCTAAATGACTCAATTGCTGGAGGACGATATCGGGTTAGGGCATATACCAACTGGATGCGCAATTTTGGAGACAAATTCGTGTTTGAAAAAGAAATTCTGGTTAATGGAGCAGATAAAAACAATGTTAACCTTTCCCATAACAATAAGGCAGGAGTCTCTAACCCAAGTAAACCCTTAACTGCCAAGGCTCAACATCCCAAAATACAGTTTTTTCCGGAGGGAGGGTCGATGATTGAAGGAGTATCAGGACTAATTGCATATAAAGCTGAATCTGGCGAAGGCAAAGGTGTAAAAGTAAAAGGCCATATAATTTCATCTGCCGGAGATACGATTACTTCTTTCGAAAGCAAGGAATCTGGCATTGGAAGCCTTATGATATTGCCGGTCTCAGGAACTAAATCCGCTGTCAAAGGCCACTTTAATGGAAGCATTCCTTTTTCGTCTGCCTTGCCAGATGCTCTTCCTACTGGATTCTCTGGCTTTACACCGAATGCAGATAGTAGTCGGGTAAGAGTGATCATCAGCACGAACGAAGCCACTCTTAATGAATATAAAGGCCGGGAATTTGAGATTCGAGCCAGGCATGGCGGCATCTCTTACTTTGCTGCCAAATTCGCATTAACCGACTTACAGACCCTTGCAGACATTCCAAAAGCCGATTTGCCACCGGGGATTGCCGCAATAAGCCTAACTGATGATAAAGGCCGGCCGCATTTTGAAAGGTTGATTTATATCGACCATCCAAAAAGGAATGTTAGGCTAACAGTAAGTACCAATAAGCCCACATATAGCCCTAAAGAGCGGGTTGTGATTAATATTAAAGCCGTTGATCCGGAAAATAAGCCAGTAAAAACTGATTTATCGCTTGCGGCAGTTGACGCCGGCATTGTTCCACAAGGGCAGGGAAATATTGTTTCTTACATAATGCTTGAATCGGAAGTTAGGGGCGAAATTGAACATCCAGAACAGTATTTTGACTCTAAAAATCCAGATAGGCTAAAACAGCTAGACTTACTTCTGTTAACTCAGGGATGGCGAGATTTCCTTTGGAAGAGACTTAAAGACACCACATTGAAAATTAGCCACATCAACGAAGCTGGATTTACTATTTCGGGCAGAGTGAGAGAAAAGAATGCTGACAAACCGATGCCCGGACTAAATGTTACTTTATTTGCCAACGGAGCAAAAGGCAATAAACTTTTTGGCGCGACAACGGATGCACAAGGTAAATACTATTTTGACCGTATCAACCTTGAAGGAAGTCAAAGCATTAAGTTAGTTTCCGCAGACAATAAGGGAAATAAAAAAGGGATGCTCCTAGTAGACTCACTCTATTCTGATCCTCTACCTGCTATTGCCCTTCAGGAATCGGAGCTTCCGCAGAAATTTGAAGAATTCAAGAACGAGTCACAAAAAAGAAAAACAGAGTTAAAAATAAATTCACTTTCGGACACTATAACTTTAAAAGAAGTGTCTGTAAAGGCGTCGAAATCCAAAACTGTGGTTTTATTTGGAGATGTACTAACTTCCTTTGGCTATCCAGACCAAAATTTTACTATAACTCAAAAAGACCATGACTATGCAGACCTTAGCCATTTCTTACTGCACAGGGTTTCGGGTGCAATGCAGTCTGACGACCCCGAATACAACGGTGTATTATTTATGTCTGATGGCAAAAAGGTTCGCCCACGCTTTAGGGTAGATAAGCGGGAAGACCTATTTCTTAGGGCAGATTATTTTGAACTACCAATGGATCAGATAGTTCAGGTTACTGTAAAGCATATGTTGGGATCTACTCAATTAGGGATTGATAGCGCCACAAATATGAGCACTTCTACGCCAGGAGGGCACGTTTATTTAATTGACCTTACCTTAAAACCCACCGCTTTCTCCCGCCCTGACCTTAGCCTGCTAAGCACCAATGTTACAGGCTACTATCAGCAGCGGCTATTTTATAGCCCTACATATCCTCAAGGAGTTTCTTCAACGAAAAAGGATTTACGGACCACTATTTTCTGGCATCCTAAAGTCCAAACCGACGAAAACGGTTCGGCAACTATTTACTTTTACAATGCAGACCCTAAAGGACAAGTTCGCCTCGCCGTTGAGGGCGTAACAGAAAAAGGGCTTCCAATTGCTGAAACCGCTAGTTATGAAGTAAAATAAAACCTGATTTAATGCTTGCCAGCATTCTATTTGTAGGATGCTGGAAGCTTGATACGCTAATGGCCTATATAAATTGGAAATAGACAATGAAGCCTAATAACAATATATATAATCCCTCATAAAACCAGCGCTTGCTAGCATTCATGAAATAGTGGGCCATGAAAACTGATACCGGTGCAACTGCCAGCAGAAAGTGGTAAACATGATATTCTGTTTTAATGTAGAATGACAGAATTGAAAAAATTGCAAGAATAAATAAGACAAGATATGCTTTGCGAACATGTACACTGCTTCGGTTCAGCCTTTGCTGCAAGGTAATTACTCCCAATGCCAAGATAACCACAACAGGAGAGAGAACGATATAGTCGTACAGCTTAATATTCAAAAACCGGGGAAAAGCCGCAGCCAGGGGAACTTTTAAATTGGCAAACTGTTCAAACGAACCACTTAGGAAATAGGCAACAGCTAAGAAAAAGTAGATGGTAATAACTCCAACGATACCTGCAACCCACTCTCGCCAATCAAATGGCCTGAAAATTATTAAAGCAATCCATAGCAAAGGCACCATTGCTATAAACGGGAAATAAATAAGCGTGCCAATGCCGATAATCATTCCAGAATCGAACATTACTGAACGAGCTTCCTCGCTTCTGTAGATATTGAAAAACTTGCTTATAAGCCACAGCATCAAAAAATTACAAAGCAGCGCTGGACTTAATACCATGAATGGCATTAACATACTCGAAAGAGTTACGTACATCAATGCGGGCAAAAACGAAGGCTTTCCAAGTAAGTTGTAATTATTAATCATCCTGTTGAAGATGACCGCCTGGCAAATAGAAACTACCATGGCAAAAAACACATTTGCGCCTGGCGAAAACAATGAAGAGGATGATGAAATGCTGATCAGAGCACCGCCATAGTTTTCAAGAAAGGTAAAATTAATCTCTTGAGGCAGTTGCAGCAGTATTCCAATTCGTAAAAAGAAGGCTATACCTACCAAAATTAAAAGGCTAATTGGGTTTAACTTTCTAAAAAAATCTATCATCCTTGCTAATTTGCTCTAACGGAGACAATATTAGGTAAAACGAGGCAATTTCTGGCAATCAGGATTTTGAAGAGTAATTACGAATAAGGCTTTCGATAATGTTGCGCGTTTCATCAGGGTAATTGACATTAACTTTTTGATCACAGGCAAGCCATTCCCTTATCCTCGTTACAAATCCGTCTTTAAGTTGATAAATTACCGGTACGCCTAAATGCCTCGCAGCTTCAGCGTTGCATAGTTGCTCATACTGATTTTTCATGGGCATTACCATCACTTTCTTTCCCAAAAAAAGTGCTTCGGAAGGGCTCTCAAACCCTCCTCCTGTTAATAGTCCTGATGACGATGCAAGGCTTTTATTGTATTGCTCGTTATTAATTGGCTGTACTAAAACATTACTTTCTGTATAAGTTCGCCGCGAATGCTTTGAAAACACTTCCCATCTTATCTCTGGAATTTTTTTCAGGTAAGAAACTAAAAGCTTGTCGTGATA
>CBIHNR010000134.1:0-15707 GCA_966211215.1 uncultured Pedobacter sp. | reverse complement strand
ACTCAAACTTTACAAAGTTCTCTGAAGCTACTTTTGATACAAAGGCTGCAACCAAGGAGCTTACCGTCGCCGAGTTAAATAAATTGGTGCTTGCACTTAATGTGCCAACCGAGGTGCCCTCCAATTTTGAAGTAAGGATTAAATCTTCCATATCAGACCAATATGCTCCGGTATACTCAAATGTACTTACTCTGAGAATAACTCCTTATTCCTCAATAGAGTGGGCCTACGTTCCCGGAGCTTACCAGGGCTGGGATCCAGCTTCAGCCGATAGTTTGGTGTCTTTGGCCGGAAATGGTGTTTATACTGGAATTATAAAGTTTACGCCGTCAAACCTTGGCTTTAAAATCCTTACCAAAAAATTATGGGGGCCGCCTGAATATGGTAAAGGATCTTCCGACGGAACTTTAGCAATCGGTGGTGGCGACCTTGCAGCTCCGGCAGCAGGCTCGCATAAACTAACAGCCGACTTAAACGCACTTACCTTAACCATAGCACCATACTCATTTGGCATCATTGGTAGTGCAACACCAACCGGATGGGATTCTGATAGCGATATGGCCTATAATAACGGTACTAGAACATGGAGCATAACAATTCCGCTTACCGCTGGTGCTATTAAGTTTAGGCTTAACGACGATTGGGGAACCAATTACGGTGGTTCCGGAGGCGCACTGGCATCTGGCGGAAGCGATATTAACATCCCCGCAAGTGGTAACTACAAAGTAGAATTTAGCCTCGAAACCAATACGTATACCTTAACAAAATTGTAATCAACTTTACATTTCAAATTCACCCGGCCCCAATGGCCGGGCGAATTTCCCTAGCAAAAACTAATCAGAATGAAATTTAATCTAACCACACTCGGGATACTCGTATTGTCCATGCTGGCAAATATTGCTTCCATGGCTCAAACTTCGCCGGTTAAAACGCCTGGCAATATCACATCAGTAACTATAGATGGGCAAAAAGTAAGCTTTTCGGCACAGAATGCTCATGGCGAAGTAATTGTTTATGCGCCAAACGTTATTCGTGTGAGGCTAGACAAGCAGCCTTTAGGAAGGGATTTTTCTTATGCTGTTGTTGCAAAGCCCCAACAGGTAAAGGCAGATATAAACCAGACGAGCAATGAGATAAACATCAGCACTGATTCGCTTCAGGCCAAAATCACAAAAACACCTTTTTCAGTTGCTTTTTATACCAGGGACGGCAAGGTGATCAATCAGGATGAAAGTGGGCTGGGTACATCATGGATAGGCGAGGAGGTAGCTACCTATAAGAAAATGCAGGACGGTGAACGCTTTATCGGACTAGGCGAAAAAACGGGCAACCTCGACCGTAAAGGCAGCGGCTACACCAACTGGAATACCGATGCCTTTGGTTACCGCACCGATCAGGACCCTATTTATTCTTCCATTCCATTTTATGTTGGCATTCATAACAACCTGAACTATGGTATTTTTCTGGATAATACCTATCAGTCAGATTTCAATTTCGGGGCTAGTAATAACCGCTTTTCATCGTTCAGTGCGCAAGGAGGCGAGATGAACTACTATTTCATTTACAATAAAAACCTGGCCGATATTATAACCTCATATACCGGATTAACGGGGAGAATGGTGATGCCACCGCTTTGGAGCCTGGGTTATCAGCAAAATCGTTATAGTTATTATCCTGATACAGAGGTGTTAAGGGTGGCGCAAACACTGCGCGAAAAAAAGATCCCTGCAGACGGAATTACGTTGGATATCCACTATATGGATAACTACAAACTGTTCACCTGGGATAAAAACCGCTTTCCCGATCCGCTAAAAATGACAAATAAATTGAATGACCTGGGTTTCAAAGCCACCGTAATTGTAGACCCGGGTATTAAAGTGGAGCAGGGCTACGGAGCGTACGAACGTGGATTGAAAGACAATATTTTTATTAAGTATAGCGATGGCCAGAACTACACTGGCCAGGTGTGGCCAGGCTGGTGCCATTTCCCTGATTTTACCAGTGAAAAAGGGCGTAAATGGTGGGGCAATGAAGTAAAGTTTTTTGCAAAAACAGGCGTGAGCGGCTTATGGAACGATATGAATGAGATTGCTACCTGGGGCCAGAAAATGCCTAATAATATCTTATTCGATTACGACGGCAAGCTAACCACACACAGGGAAGCCCGCAATGCATACGCTTTAAACATGGCCCGTGCAAGCTATGAAAGTGCCCGCACCGAAATGAAAAAACGCCCTTTTATTTTAACCAGGGCTGGGTATGCTGGCTTACAGCGTTACACCGCAATCTGGACCGGCGATAATCGCGCAGAAGACGATCATATGCTTTTGGGTGTACGTTTGTTAAACAGCCTGGGTGTAAGTGGAGTGCCTTTTACCGGGATGGATATTGGCGGCTTTACCGGAAATCCGACAGTAGCCTTATTTACCCGCTGGATGCAAATTGGAGCATTTACTCCTTACTTTAGAAACCATACAGGGGTAAATACCAAATCGTCGGAGCCATGGGCTTATGGGGAAGAGGCATTGGAAATCTCCCGTAACTACGTTAACCTTCGTTATAAAATGCTGCCATACCTGTATTCATCTTTTTATGAAGCCACACAAAATGGACAACCCATAATGCGCACACTGGCAATTGATTATACTCATGATGCTAAAGTATACGATACACAATTCCAGAACCAGTATTTCTTTGGGCGGGCATTTTTGGTAGCACCATCAGAAAGCAACAAAGGCTTTGCGAAAATGTACTTCCCGAAAGGAAAATTCTATGATTTGTATACAGATGCGGTTGAAATGGGAAACCAGGAAAAAATCATTCCATTAGCAATG
This sequence comes from uncultured Pedobacter sp., assembly GCA_966211215.1. GTDB lineage: Bacteria > Bacteroidota > Bacteroidia > Sphingobacteriales > Sphingobacteriaceae > Desertivirga. The sequence goes on along the minus strand of CBIHNR010000134.1, from coordinate 12,873 downwards.
AAACAGTTGCCTGTATATGTAAAAGAAAGTAGTATCATTCCTATGCAGTCTTTAATTCAAAACACAAGCGAAAAGCCAACTGATACGCTCGTGGTACATGTTTATAAGGGCGACGTAAACAATAGTTTTGTGTATTATGAAGATGACGGCGAGAGCTACAATTATGAAAATGGTGCCTTTTTCAAGCGTACAATTTCTTACGATGCGGCTGGTAAAACCATTTCTTTCGGAAAAGTTGAAGGCTCCTTTAAATCGAAATTTAATAACCTGAAGCTGATGTTTCATGGCTTTGATAACATCAGTTCATTCAATAAATCAGGCAAAGCAATTACTCTAAAAAACGATTTTGTTTCCTTTGTTAACCCGGTTTCAAGGTTCGATCCGCAAGGGACTGCAAATCCGATTGAAGGTGTAAATGTTAAAAGTGTAGTGGTTAAAAACGATAAAGATTCTTTTAATATTTCTTATTAAGAAGATGGTAATCACAGTGCCCATAAATAACATCGCAAAGGGCCACGGAGGTAAAGTGTCAGACATCTCTCCTAGGGAGTCCTGCGGACAAAGATGTCAGACGCTTTATAACAAACGCGCCTTTGCGTAAGCTCTGCGCTTCCGCGCGAAAAACGGCCTATGTAGCAGCCCCTCTGTGAAACCTTAGTATGCTCTATGGTTAATCTATAAAAGTAAACATGAAAAAACTCTTCCTCATCACTCTCACTCAACTAATAACAACGGTTCTTTTTGCACAGATACCGGCTTTAGAACGCATAGAGCCCATGTTCTGGTGGGTGGGCATGAATAACTCAAAGCTTCAGCTGATTGTTCATGGCGACAAAATTGCTGAACGAACCGTTGTTATCGATTATCCGGGAGTTAGGCTTCAAAAGATTAATAAAGTCGAAAACCCCAATTATTTATTTCTCGATTTAGAGATCGAGCCATCTGCCAAAGCAGGGAAATTCCCGATTGTCTTTTCTAAAAACAAAGCAAAAAATATTACCTACAACTATGTGTTAAAGGAAAGGGATAAGTCGGGGGGAAGGATACAGGGCGTTAATAGCAGCGACCTGATTTATCTCATCATGCCCGACCGCTTTTCTAACGGCGATAAGAGCAATGACATTGTGAAAGGAATGCGCGAAACAACCTTAAACCGCGATTCAATGTACTACCGCCACGGCGGCGATTTGCAAGGTATTATCAACCACCTCGATTACCTCAAAGACTTGGGTATAACTGCAATATGGAACACACCCGAATTGGAAAACGATATGGTCCAGGCGTCTTACCATGGTTATGCTGTAACAGATCATTACAAAATCGACCCGCGTTATGGCACTAAGGAACTTTATAAAAGGTTTGTGGATGAAAGCCATAAAAAGGGTTTAAAGGTGATCAAAGATGTTGTGCATAATCACGTAGGTACAGAGCATTGGTTCATCAAAGATATGCCAATGAAAGATTGGGTTCACCAGTGGGAAAAATACACCCAAACCACCTATAAAGACCAAACGGTAATGGATCCGTACGCTTCGCAAGCCGACCGGAAAAGAATGCTTGATGGCTGGTTTGTACCTTCAATGCCCGATTTAAACCAAAGTAATCCCTACGTTCAGAATTATCTTAATCAAAACCATATTTGGTGGATTGAATATGCCGGTATCGATGGCTTGCGCCTGGATACCTATCCTTACAATGAACCATCTTACATGGCAGATTGGGCAAAGAAGTTAAAGGCTGAGTTTCCAACACTTTCCATTTTTGGAGAGACGCTGGTAAACGGAGTTGTAAATCAGGCTTTTTTCACACAGGGAAGCACCGTGAATAGAAATTTTGATACCGAACTTCCTGGCATAACCGACGTGCAAATTAAGGATGCCATTTTTGAAACCCTCAATGGAAAATTCGAATGGACAACCGGAGTAAACCGTTTGTATTCAGTTCTGGCAAACGACTTCATCTACCAGGATCCCTACCGAAATGTAATTTTCATGGATAACCACGATATGAGCCGTTACTACTCCATCGTTGGAGAAAATTTCGCTAAATACAAATCCGGGCTAACATTACTGCTTACCACCAGGGGCATTCCCCAGGTATATTACGGAACGGAACTTTTAATGAAGAATTTCTCAAACCCGGATGGCTTGGTGCGCATGGATTTTAAAGGTGGTTGGGCAGAAGATAAAGCCAATAAATTCAGCCCAAAAGGCAGAACCGAAAAAGAAAATGAAGCCCACAGCTTTTTTAGCAAGCTAGCTAATTACCGCAAAATTACACCAGCGCTTCAAAACGGTAAACTAATGCAATACGTCCCCGAAAACGGAGTTTACGTGTTCTTCAGGTATGACAGCCAAAAAACAGTAATGGTAGTCTGCAACAGCAATGAACACGAAAGCAATCTCCAAACCTCTCGCTTTAGCGAGCGCATGGGAAACTATAAAAAAGCGAAAGACATACTAACAGATGAAAACATAAACAACATAGAAACCCTGAAGATACCAGCGCAAACCACACGAGTACTTGAGCTTGAGTAATGAATGAATGAGCATCAATTCGTCCCAATTCGCGTAATTCGTGCGGTTAAATTCGATTAACAGCCAAGCCGGTTCGCTCAAATTCGTGTAATTCGTGCATTTAAATTCGTGCATTTAAATTCGTGTTTATCAATTCATATCCATCTACTCACATCTTTACCCACACCATGAAACAACTATACATCATACTTGCTATGTTCGTAGCATTCCTGGATGTCTCCTGCCGCAAGAAAGCGGTAGAAGACGAAAAAATAACTAAAACAGAAGTTCCGTCCAACGCATTGGATGGGGTAACCTATATCAATTCCGGAACCTCAGCCATTTTCAATCTATACGCTCCCGGAAAAAGCTCTGTGTCAGTAATTGGCGATTTCAACAACTGGCAGGCTGATGCAAAATATACCTTGAAAAATACGGCCGATAAAAGCCGTTGGTGGATACAAGTTGATAACCTCGACCCAGATAAAGAATATGCCTACCAATTCCTGATAGATGGAAACTTAAAAGTAGCCGATCCTTATGCCGAAAAAATACTCGACCCTAATAACGATAGCTATATTCCATCCAATAACTATCCCAATCTGAAGGCCTATCCAACCGGTAAAACCACCGGAATAGTGAGCGTGATGCAAGGCAATAAACCATCCTATATCTGGAAAAACACCGGCTTTACCCGTCCGGATAAAAAGAACCTCGTTATTTACGAACTACTGGTACGAGATTTTATCGCAGCGCATGATTATGAAACATTAAAAGATACCTTAAATTATCTGGTAGGCCTGGGTGTTAATGCTATCGAGCTAATGCCTGTAAATGAGTTTGAAGGCAACCTTTCATGGGGATATAATCCATCGTTTTATTTTGCCCCTGATAAGTACTACGGAACCAGGAATGCTCTTAAAGCTTTCATCGACGAATGCCATGCGAAAGGGATAGCTGTAATTTTAGACATGGTGCTGAACCACTCTTTCGGGCAATCGCCTATGGTGCAAATGTATTGGGATGCCGCCAATAACCGCCCTGCGACTAATAGCCCCTGGTTTAATGCAGTCCCAACGCATCCCTATAATGTAGGCTACGACTTTAATCATGAGAGTGCCGCAACTAAGTATTTCTCTAAAAAAGTAATAGAATATTGGATGAAAGAGTACCATATAGATGGATACCGATTTGATCTGTCTAAAGGCTTTACCCAGAAAAACTCTGGCATTACAGAAGCCGGGGTTGGCAATTGGAGTGCCTATGATGCCAGCCGCGTGGCCATTTGGAACGAGTATAATAACTTTATCAAAAGCGTAGACAATAATAACTTCTATGTGATTTTGGAGCATTTCGGTAGCAACCAGGAAGAAAAAGAGCTTTCGGAAAACGGCATGATGTTCTGGAATAATGGCAACCACAATTTCAACGAAGCCACTATGGGCTGGCTCAGCGGGTCCAATTTTTCAGGACAGTTTTACACAACTCATACGTTCACTAAACCCGATAATCTTGTTTCATTTATGGAAAGCCATGATGAAGAGCGGCTTACTTTTAAGAACATCCAATATGGAAATGCATCAGGCAGTTATTCGATTAAAGATGCTGCCACTGCCTTAAAAAGAAATGAGATGGCTGCTGCATTTTTTTTCGCTATTCCCGGCCCTAAGATGGTTTGGCAATTTGGCGAACTGGGTTACGATATCAGTATCAATCAAAACGGCCGGACAGGGGAGAAACCTATCCGCTGGGATTATTACAGCGTTCCGGAACGTAAAGCCCTACATGATGTGTATGCCAAACTAATAAAGATGAAGATTAAAAATCCGGTATTCACAAGTACAAATTTCGAATACAGCCTGGCAGGAGGAGTGAAGACAATCCGCTTAACAGGTTCTGATGCAAACGTTCTTGTAGTAGGAAACTTTGACGTGAGCTCATCAACAGCAACAATTACATTTCCTTCAACCGGCGTTTGGATCGATTATCTTTCAGGGCAATCCCTGAACATTTCCAGTGCAGCAACTGCAATGGTACTGGCTCCTGGCGAATATCATATTTATAGCAGTACGGCCCTTAAATAAGCAGGGCTTGGTTTTAGGTGCAGCCTGATATTTGCCTTTTAAACCGATTTCTCAGGAGCTGCCGCTCCGTAGCTCTTTTGAAATATTCTCATATTATAATTTAATATTTGGTTAGCCATGGTGTTGGAATTCTCCGGCACTATGGCTTCTTTTGCTTCCCAAAGTTTAGCTTCTTTCTTCATGAACCGTATCGACCGTATATCCGCTATTTTAATTCAGCTTCAAACAAGGCGTGTAGTAAAGGCTCAGGATATTGCCGATCGTTTTGGAATAAGCTTGCGTACAGTTTACCGGGATATAAAATCGCTTGAAGAGGCTGGTATTCCGGTAATAGGCGAGGCGGGAGTAGGCTATTCATTGGTAGAGGGCTACCGATTGCCGCCGGTAATGTTCAGCAGGGAGGAAGCTTCAGCCTTTCTAACTGCCGAAAAGTTGGTGGAACAGTTAACTGATGCCAATACCAGTGCAGACTACTCGTCGGCTATGTATAAAATAAAGGCGGTACTACGTTCTTCCGAAAAGGAGTTTCTTGAAGACATTGATTCCAGTATAGCGGTGATCAAAAGCAGGCGGCAGAAGAACAACGCACTCGAACTGAATCTCCTGCAAACCACGCTTAAAAGTATTGCCGAGAAGAAAGCTATAAAAATTCACTATTTTACACACTACCGTCAGGAAGCTAATGTACGTGAGGTTGAGCCAGTTGGTGTTTTTTATCTCGACAATTACTGGCACTTAATTGCCTATTGCCTGATGCGCAACGATTATCGAGATTTTCGCCTCGACCGCATATCAGATGTATGCCTTACAGAGAAATCCTTTCTTAAACAGCACCCAACTTTACAGCAATACATGGATAGCCAAAAATGCGAACGTGATGTTCAGGAAGTAATTCTAAACGTTTCGAAAAGAGCCCACGGATATCTCGACGGGCAGAAATATTATAATGGATTTATTTCTGAAACAGTAAAAAATGATTGTGTGGAAATGGTTTTTCTTACAAATTCAATAGAAGGGTTTGCCCGCTGGTATATGATGTTTGGTGACGAAGCTGATATCGTTAAATCGGAGCCGCTAAAAGCAAAAGTCAAATCGCTTTTGGATGAAATCGCTCAGCGCCTTTAAAAACTTTTTTACATTTCACTTACAATTCAAGAATAATCCTACTTTAGCGCAGCGAAAATTCCACATGAGAAAGTTTTATATCCTATTACTAATTGCATCAGCTTTTTTATTACAGCTTTGCACCACAAAAAAGAAAGCTCAAGAGACAGCAGCATCGTCATCAAGCAAAATGAAGGTTACCTATGTGGCTGATATTCAGCCACTGGTGGTAAAACATTGTTCTCCTTGCCATATTCCTCCGGGCAAAAAAGAACCATTAAATACTTTTGCTGCGGTTAAACACGAAATAGACGAAGTAATCGAAAGCATTCAAAAGAATCCTGGGCAACATGGCTTTATGCCAGCAAAACACTCAAAGTTATCAGATTCAACCATTAACGTTTTCGTTCAATGGAAGAAAACAGGAATGCAGGAGATGTAAAGAATTGCCCACTATTTAGCTGGGGAACTGGAATAGATAAAGGCTTTAGTTGCATAGGCGGCTAAAGCCTTTTGTTTTTGATGATACCTTGGCTCCGTTGGTTAAAACCAACGGCAATAGAAAAATATCGCTTTCGAATAGTGAGAGAGTATTATGTTAGCCTTAGCAAATTTTTTGAAATACCCAGGGGAGAATCTATTGCCGTCTGCTTCAGCAGACGGACCTTTAGGTTTGCAATCCCCAATCCCTATAAACATCCATCACCTTAGCCATCAAAGCGCCATAAGCATTCTTAAACAAGTCATCATCCGTTGCAGGTTTTTCATCATTAATACAGTAAGCGGTAATCCCTGTATTTTTCAACTGAGCCTCGCTTAATTCAAGTTTACCACAAAAGACAACTAGAGGCTTTTCGTACTTTTTGCATAATCCAGCCAGCCCGGAAACCACCTTTCCCTGCAAGCTTTGTTCATCCAGTTTCCCTTCGCCACTAATCACTAAATCAGCGTTTGAAATATGAGCTTCAGCTTTGCTGTACTCAAATACCAGTTCAATTCCACTTTTTAAAGTCGCATTCAGAAAAGCCAGGCAGCCCGCACCCAAGCCTCCGGCAGCCCCTGCACCAGGAATCTGGCTAACATCTTTGCCAAAAATTTCCTTAACAAGTTTGGCAAAATGACGCATTCCGCGTTCCAGGCGTTCAATCATCAGGGAATCAGCACCTTTTTGGGCAGCATAAACTTTTGACGCGCCATTTTCACCAGTTAGGGGATTTCTAACATCACAGGCAAGTTCAAAAGTGATATTGCTTAGGAGGGATAAAGTTGGAGGTTCGATATAAGCTATCTCGCTTAAATTTTTCCCGATAGGAGAGAGCTCCTTATGATTTTTATCCAGAAAACGGAAACCAAGCGCCGCCGCCATTCCAATTCCTGCATCATTGGTAGCGCTGCCACCAATGCCCAGAATGATTTTTTTAACTCCTTTTGAAATAGCATGTTTAATTAGCTCGCCTGTACCAAAAGTACTTGTTATTTCAGGGTTGTATTCTTCTGGTTTCAAAAGCATCAGTCCCGAAGCTTTCGCCATTTCAAGGAAGGCGGTTTCGCCATCGTCAGAAATAAGATAAGAAGCCGTGATTTTCCTTGATAAGGGATCGGAAACCTCAGCAACAAACCTTTGTGCAGAAGTGTAAAAAGACAAAGCTTCAAGAAGCCCATCACCGCCATCAGCCATTGGCAGTAGGGTTGTATGCACGCCAGGCATAGCGTTGGCCAGCCCTTCCTGAATTGACTTGCAAGCCTCGAGGCTGCTTAAAGAGTGCTTAAACTTATCAGGGGCGATAATGACCTTCATTAGCCAAATATAATTAGTACATCTGCTATTTTTTCGAAGGGTAAAGCCATTTTTAACTGCCTGTAAATAGCGCAAATAGCATTTTAATTGCGTAAATTAACGCTGAATTTCCGAAATCTATTGTATTTTCCCCACAGATTAATGCAGAAATTGATGCAGGAGAACACTATTAAACCCGAATTATATGTAATAGGTGCCGGTCCCGGCGATCCGGAGCTTATTACACTCAAAGCATACAAAATCTTACAAAAGACAAAAGTAATCCTGTACGATAATCTTGCTAATAAGGAATTGTTGAGCCTGGCTTCTCCAGATTGTGAGCTACTTTATGTAGGAAAGCACCCATACGGAGAATATACCCCGCAGGAACGAATCCACGAATTGATAAAAGAGAAAGCTCTCGAAAAAGGATTGGTAGTAAGGCTGAAAGGCGGAGACCCTTTTATTTTTGGCAGGGGTTATGAGGAAATGATGTACGCCCGTGAAAACGGGATAGATGCCTACTTTATTCCAGGCATAACCAGTATGCAGTCAACCGGTTTTGAGAACATTCCCTTAACGCACCGCACTATCAGCGAGGGCATTTGGGTAGTAACGGGCACTAAAAAAGATGGTTCGCTGTCGAATGACCTGCGCCTGGCAATGCAAAGCAATTCTACCGTTATAATTTATATGGGTATGAAAAAGCTGGCAGACATTGCCGAAACCTATGTAAAGGAAGGTATGGGAGAAACTCCTGCAGCAATTATTCAGCATGCTACATTGCCGAAGCAGAAATCAGCAGTTGGAAAGGTTAAAGACTTAAAAAGCATGGCAGAGGAAAATCATTTAACCCACCCGGCAATAATAGTTATCGGAGAAGTGGTTAATTTACAACCTAAAAAATAATTAATTGTTATACTAACGTGGAGTTTGGGAATTTGAATCTGATTTCAATTCGCTGATTACTAATATTATAAACCTTTACTTTTAATTTCTTAGCTCTTGAACATGATAAACAGGCCTATAAAAGCTGTTACAATTTACCTTTTAACTGGTTTAGCCCTGATAGCGGTGATGAGCCTGTTAAACAGGATATTTAGTGGGCCTGAAAGCACAATTAATTTTAGCCCTTATCGGGAAATTGGGTGGGGGATACTTGTGATTATAACATCAGTAATCTTATTCTTTATATTAAAGAGGCAAAGAGAGATCTTATTAGGTTCAGAAGAGCAGTACCGGAGCCTGTTTTCGAGTAATCCCAATCCCATGTGGATTTACAATCTTGACACCTATTTTTTTATTGAAATCAATGATGCGGCTGTTGAAAAGTATGGTTATACCCGCGAAGAGTTTCTGAATATGACAGTGCTTGATATCCGTCCGCCGGAAGACAAGCTAAAGGTTATGTCATTTATTGAAGAAATTAAATCAGGCGAAAAAACGGCAGGCCAATGGACGCACATGAAAAAAAATGGCGAAACGTTTATCGCGTCCATCAAGTCGCACCCCGTTAAATTTAACAATACCAGCTGTGCTCTTGTATTGGCAGTTGATATAACAGAAAGTGTAAAGCGAGAGCAACAGCTTGAAGAATCGTACCGAAAAGAAATAGAGCTGAATGAAGCTTTAGCCTCCCATATTGAACTTATTAAGAAATCAACCAGCGAAAATCGACTGATAAACGAGATAATGGATAAGATAAATAACTTCGTAATTATTGTAGATAAAGACGGCGTTATCAGCTGGGTTAATAAAGCTTTTACCGATTTTTCTGGCTATAGTTTACATGAGGTTGAAGGAAAACGCCGGGATGAGCTGCTTTTTGGGCCAGCAACCGACCTTGAAACCGTTAAGCAAATAGCTAGTTCTATAGAAAAGCATGAGTTTTTTACAACCGAGCTTATTAATTACACTAAAGAACGCCGGCCATATTGGGTGGAAATGAGTATATCACCTATCTACGATGAAGAAGGCGAATTGGATTGCTTTGTTTCCATAGAAACTCTTATTAATGAGCGGAAGGCTCGCGAACAGCGTATACAAGAGCAAAACAAAGCCTTGAGGCAGCTGGCCTGGGTAAGCTCGCACGAAATTAGAAAGCCAGTAACATCTATTATCGGCCTTATTACTTTGATTAGAACCCTTGAAGATGGGCCTCAGAAGCAAGAATGCTTAAACCTTTTGGATGAGTGTTCGGTTGAGCTTGATAACATCGTAAAAGATATTACTAAACGGGTGAATATAGCTGAAGCGGTGCCGCCAGCATCTATTACCTAATCCCCAATACCATTAACTTAAGGGATTTTAAGGTGCTGGTCCCAAGGACTCCTTTGTCCAAGTGACTTCTATGGCGGAGTGAAGACACCAACACCGGCGTCTGCAATGGTTAGTGTCTACCCAACCACTTAAGTTAATGAAATTGATCCCCACTCCCTTGCTTTTTTTAATTACAATCTTTTTACAATTTCTTCGTTTTTATTTTTAACTTGTTTGCTTTGAGTTTTTTAACTGGGCTGCCTTTGCATTATTAGCTTAGGTATTAACAAATTAACATGTGGAAAACTATTGATTTTTGTCCCTAACAAGAGTTAATAGGCTCCGTATAAACCTGAATATTCTTTCCAAAATCCTCTTGGATTCGAATATTTATTATAAACCGCCTTTTGTATGATTCTAAAATTTAAAAGTGTAGCCACTGCTTTTTCAGCAGCATTTTTACTGTTAGGGTTTCATGATGTTTGCGCACAAACTTACATTCCGGTAAGTTTTTCAGTCGTCGACACCTCTATTTTTCAAGATGCCGCGCATCACTGGTATGATATTGTTGAGAAGGAAAGGATTATAAATCCGCAAAAAGAAAGGCCAAGGTATAAACCCACACAGTTATCGCTTATAGCAGATAATATACTTTTATATCAAAAGAACAATGGCGGCTGGCCTAAGAATTACGATATGCTGGCGATTTTAACTCCCGAGCAGAAGGATTCGCTTATTAAAACAAAAGATCAGGAAAATACTACCTTCGATAATCAGAATACTTACTCGCAGATAGCTTGCCTGGCAAAAATTTATTTTGTAACTAAAAGCGAGGAATATAAAAAAGCCGCATTAAAAGGCCTTGATTACATACTGGCAGCTCAGTACTCTAATGGCGGATGGCCACAATGCTACCCGCTTCAAAAGAATTACAGTCGTTTTATCACCTATAATGATGATGTCTTTTCAGGGATAATGAAGCTGCTTAAAGACATCAGGGACAATAAGCTACAATATAATTTTATAGATGATAACCGCCGGGAAAAACTGGCAAAAGCCTTTGACAAGGGAATTCAATGTATTCTTAAAACCCAGCTCAATAGCCGAAATAATTATACCGCCTGGGGGCAGCAATATGATGAGAAGTCGCTGATGCCAGTGTGGGCACGTTCTTTCGAGCCGCCTGCAATCTCTAATAGCGAAAGCGCAGATGTTACCTTATTACTGATGAGCATTAATAAGCCCGATAAAAAAATCATTGGCGCTGTGCAGAATGCTGTTAAGTGGTTTAATACATCTAAAATCTTAGGTGCACGCGTTGAAACAGTGCAGGCGCAGCTTGACACAAATGAGTATACCATTTCAAAAACCGACAAGGCTGTGATAAGGGACGAGTTTGCTGCTCCAATCTGGGCTCGCTATCATGAACTTAAAACTCATCGCCCGTTGTTCTGCGACAGGGGACAAAAGATCGTTTATTCATTGGCAGAGGTTTCCCGTGAAAGGAGAGACGGCTACGCATGGTATACCTACGAACCGCAAAAAGTATTAAACCGATACCACGTTTGGCAAAAGAAATGGGCTCCCGAAGAAAATGTACTCGAAGAACAAATGGTCGCGAAGGAGTAGAAGAAGCTGAGGGTTTTTGCGCATGCAGGCTAGCCCGCTTTGTTATCTATTGCCGTCTGCTTTAGCAGACGGGTAAGAAATGTATAAAGAAGGCTTTAGCCGCATTAATGTGGCAGAGCCCCTTGTATGTCTCTAATAGTCCGTTGGCTGAAGCCAACGGCAATAGAAAACGCCAACACTTTAAGCCACTACAAATTAGGTAATTCTAAATATGGAGGGAAAGGATATATTAAATCCTGTAACGCAAACGGATAGCCTGTATAATTGCCTTTAATAATTTATGGTTATGTATGGCAGCTTGGGGTGCATACCATTCATTATTGGTATCCTTCACCAATATGTATTCCTGGCCTTCCAGGCTAATTTTAATTTCGTTGATGTCTCTGCTAATCAGACGGCTTAGTATGGTATAACTAAAGTCTCTATTATCAATTGTAATCCTTAATGGCAAACTCATCTGAGCCGCAAATGTACATAATTTGAGGGTTTTGTCTGTATAAAATTTGAAATCTGCATAGGTTTTAAACTGCATTAGAAGATATTTTTATGCTGTTAAGAATGATGGGTTTGAAGGAAAATTTATTACTTCCAGCCTCTATGTTTTATCTGGATTTTTAAATGGAGCGAGATATTACAATGCGATAAACCCGTTGCTGTAAACAGATGAATCAGTTTTTATTTGAGGATAATGGGTAAAAAAAGAGGATATCAACAACTTTGTTAATATCCCCTTTTTAGCGTGGGGAGAGATAGGATTCGAACCTACGAAGCTATAAAAAGCAGCGAATTTACCATTCGCCCCATTTGCCCACTCTGGAATCTCCCCGTTTGGTATAATATAAAGTTAAAATAAAGCATGCGAAATTCAAGTTACAAGCAGCTTTACAATATGAGTTTTCATAAGTGCCTCCAGATGTGTATTCATCCGTTTTACACAAAAGCGCATTTACACAATCGTGAAAAATATGAACAAAGGAGTTCTACAGCGATCCGAATTGCTTCGCCGGGGATGGTGCTAACTTGAGAGAATTTCCGCTAGCTGGTATTGGAATACATTAAGGTTTTACTTTGAATTTCCCTGATTTTCAAAACCCAAAACTATTTACGGTATGTTTTGGTTAAAATATTATCACCTATGATTGAGAAAATTTCTTTTGAAAACAGCCCGGAACACCCAGATTACATCTACTATGACTAATATTCAATTCAAATTGCTAATTGATACCGTTCAGCAATTGTCGTTAGCCCGCGGTATCAATACTATTATGGAAGTAGTTCGAACCTCAGCCCGGAAGTTAACCGGAGCTGACGGCGCAACATTCATATTAAAAGATAATGGACAATGTTATTACGCAGATGAAGACGCCATAGGCCCACTCTGGAAAGGCCAGCGTTTTCCTATGTCGGCTTGTATTAGTGGCTGGGCCATGATTAACCGGCAAACTGCGGTTATCGAAGATATTTATGTTGACAGCCGCATTCCGATAGAAGCCTACAAACCTAC
>CBIHNR010000133.1:0-15804 GCA_966211215.1 uncultured Pedobacter sp. | reverse complement strand
GCCAAAATCGTATATTGTTTTGCAAAATTCGGAAACTAATAAGTGCAGATTGTACACTTTATTTGCATACCGATTATTAACATCTTTTAATAATGTCTGATACAAAAAGGGATTTTCTGCAAATACATCCAAAGGATAATGTTTTGGTTGCTTTAAGCAATTTGAGTGAGGGAAGAGAAGTGGTTTTTAACCAGAATCATATTACGCTAAAAGAAGCAATTGCGGCTAAGCATAAGTTTGCCATTAAGGATTTGCAGCTTGGGGAGGAGATTTTTATGTATGGAGTATTGGTGGGAAAAGCCAGCAGTTACATACCTTCAGGCGGTTTATTAACCGTAGGTAACGTGGAACATGCAGCCGAAAGCTTTGCCCTTGGTAATAGAAAATTAGACTGGCACCAACCAGATGCTGCAAAGTTTGCAAATAAAACCTTTCAGGGTTACCACCGCGAAGATGGAAGTGTAGGCACTGCGAATTACTGGCTGGTTATTCCTCTTGTATTTTGTGAAAATAGAAATGTTGAAACTCTTAAGGAAGCACTTCAAGACAAGCTTGGGTATAAAAAGGCAAAAAGCTATGATAAGTATGTTGATGCCTTGATACAATCCTATCAGAACGGTTCAGAAAGCGACGGTATTTTAAGCCTGGAATTGGATGCTGAAGTTTCTGAGAAATCTGGCAAGCGCTTATTTGAGAACATAGATGGTATTAAGTTTTTAACCCATGATATGGGCTGTGGCGGCACTCGCACAGATTCAGATGCTTTGTGTGGTTTAATTGCCGGATATGTTACTCATCCAAATGTGGCAGGTGCTACCATTTTAAGCTTGGGCTGCCAGCATTCGCAGGTGAGTATTTTGCAGAGCGAAATTGCCAAACGTGATGTGAGCTTTAACAAACCTTTGGTTGTTTTAGAGCAGCAAACTATTGGCACTGAGGCTGATTTGATGAAAGAAGCACTTAAACAAACCTTTGCTGCCCTAATAGAAGTAAATAAAACAAGCCGCAAACCGGCACCTCTGTCTAAATTGTGTATTGGGTTGGAGTGTGGTGGTTCCGATGGTTTCTCAGGTATATCTGCAAACCCGGCCTTAGGTTACGTTTCTGACGTACTGGTTACTTTAGGCGGTTCAGTAATTCTGGCAGAGTTTCCTGAGTTATGTGGTGTTGAGCAGGAGATGAGCGACCGTTGCGTGGATGAAACTACGGCAAACCGGTTTATTCATCTTATGAAAACCTATAATGCCAGGGCTGAAGCCGATGGCTCAGGATTTTACGCGAATCCTTCTCCTGGAAATATTAAAGACGGTTTAATTACCGACGCAATAAAATCTGCTGGTGCTGCAAAAAAAGGTGGCAATTCCCCGGTCGTAGATGTTTTAGATTATCCTGAAAAAGTAAATAAAAATGGCTTAAACTTGCTTTGTACTCCGGGTAGTGATGTTGAGAGCACAACAGCGGAAGTAGCTGCAGGAGCCAACGTTGTTTTATTTACTACTGGTTTAGGCACGCCTACAGGTAATCCGGTGGCTCCTGTTGTTAAATTATCAACGAATACCAGCCTTGCATTACGTATGCCTGATATCATTGACATTAACTGCGGTACAATTATCGAGGGAACAGAAAGCATTGAGCAAGCCGGCGAACGTATTATCGATTTTGTGATTCAGGTGGCAAGCGGAGAAATTCAGCCAAAATCAGTGCAATTAGGGCAAGACGATTTTATTCCCTGGAAAAGGGGCGTTTCACTATAAAAGAAAAACATGTTTAGTTTAGAAAATAAATCGGCAGTTATAACCGGTGGCGGTAGTGGCATTGGCAAAGCAATTTCTACTTTATTTGCCAAACAAGGTGCAACTGTTCATATAATAGAATTGAATGAGGCTGCGGCCCAGGATACCATTAAAGAAATTGAAGCAGCTGGCGGGAAGGCATTTGCTTACGGTTGCAATGTTACCAGCCAGAAGGATGTATTAGGTGCATTTGAAAAGATCGGTAAGGTTGACATTTTGGTAAACAATGCAGGTATTGCTCATATTGGAAAAGCAGATACTACTTCAGAAGAAGATTTTACAAGGGTTTTTGATGTGAATGTTAAAGGAGCTTACAATTGTTTGTATGCAGCTTTGCCTTTAATGAAGGAGAACGGCGGCGGTGCTATTGTTAATATGGCTTCCATTGCTTCTGTAGTAGGTATTGCCGATAGGTTTGCATACTCAATGAGTAAAGGTGCGATTTATGCCATGAGCATGTCTGTGGCCAGAGATTACCTGAAAGATAATATTCGCAGTAATACCATTTCGCCTGCAAGGGTCCATACGCCTTTTGTGGATGGCTTTATTGCCAAAAATTATGCAGGGCAGGAAGAAGAAATTTTTGACAAGCTATCCAAAAGCCAGCCGATAGGAAGGATGGGTAAGCCGGAAGAAGTGGCTTCATTAGCATTATATCTATGCTCTGATGAAGCTGGCTTTGTAACAGGAAATGACTACGGCTTAGACGGCGGTTTTATAAAATTGAATAATTAGTGGGAATATGCTATACGGACTTGCAAATCCCGCATAGCAGGTTAATGCACCTTGTCATTCCGACGATAGGAGGAATCTTAAAGCGCTTTATTATGCATATTGCATTAAGATCTCTCCTTAGGTCGAGATGACAAAGCGCCATTTTTAAATGCGCACTCAAAAAATGATAAGACATCCCAATAGGGAGATACCAGACATATGAAACTGATAAGATTCGGAGAATTAAACAAAGAAAAGCCAGGAGTGATCATTGATGATGTTTATTATGATGCATCAGCTTTTGGAGAAGATTATAACGAGGCATTTTTTGAGTCGGATGGAATTGCCCGCCTTGAAAAATTTGTAGCAGAAAATAAAGGTAAATTAGAAAAGCTTCCAGACGGAGTTCGTTTGGGTTCGCCAGTTGCAAGGCCGTCTAAAATTGTGTGTATAGGTTTGAACTACGCTAACCACGCAAAAGAAACAGGGGCGGCTTTGCCTGCAGAACCAGTTGTGTTTATGAAAGCAACTTCTGCATTGGTTGGCCCATTTGATGAAGTAACTATCCCAAAAAATTCGGTAAAAACAGACTGGGAAGTAGAATTAGCTTTTGTAATTGGCAAAAAAGCCAGCTATGTTAGCGAAGAAGAAGCAATGGATTACGTTGCCGGATATTGCCTTCACAACGATGTTTCTGAACGCGAATTCCAATTAGAACGCAATGGAACATGGGATAAGGGAAAAGGCTGCGATACCTTCGCTCCTATAGGCCCGTTTATGGCTACAAAAGATGAAATCAGCAATCCAGATAACCTTCGCCTTTGGTTAAAGCTAAACGGAAAGATGATGCAAGATGGAAATACATCTGATTTTATTTTCCGCATCCCATTCCTTGTATCTTATTTAAGCCAGTTTATGTCGCTTTTACCTGGCGATATTATTTCAACCGGAACTCCTTCTGGCGTTGGCTTAGGTATGAACCCTCCATTATATGTTAAAGATGGGGATGTAATCGAGCTTGGCATTGACGGCCTTGGAACTTCTAAACAAGTGTTTAAAGCATACTCAAAATAGCTAAAGCATGGACTTGCAACTTCAGGATAAAGTTATTGTTGTATCTGGCGGAGCCAAAGGTATTGGCGAAGGCATTGTAAAAATGTTAGCCAGAGAAAATGCCATTCCGGTAATAATTGGCCGGAACGAAGCAGATAATTTAAAGGCTCTGTCTGAGGTTGAAGAACTTGGCGGCAAGGGATTCCAGGTAGTTGCCGAACTCAGTAAGCCCGAGGAATGCCAGAAAGCCATCAACGAAATTGTGTCAAAGCTGGGAAGAATTGATGGGCTGGTAAATAACGCCGGCGTAAACGATGGCGTAGGGCTGGAAAGTGGCAATTACGATAGCTTCGTGGCTAGCCTCCATAAAAACGTTATTCATTATTATTTACTGGCTCATTTTGCCTTACCAGAATTAAAGAAGACAAAAGGGGCAATATTGAATATTAGTTCCAAAACTGCTGAAACCGGTCAGGGGGGAACTTCGGCTTATGCTGCTTCCAATGGAGCCCGTAATGCCTTAACCCGCGAATGGGCGGTAGAATTGTTACCGTATGGTATCCGCGTAAATGCGATTGTAGTTGCAGAATGCTGGACGCCTTTGTACGACTGGTGGATCCATAGCCTTCCGGACCCCGATGCTAAATTGAAGGAAATTAATAGCAATATTCCGTTGGAGCATCGAATGACAACGTGTGAAGAAATTGCAAATACCGCGGTTTTTCTCTTGTCTGAAAGATCCAGCCATACAACCGGACAGTTGATTCACGTGGATGGGGGGTATGTGCATTTAGACAGGTCAATTCGATCTGCTTAAAAACATAAAAAGAGGCCATGATTAATTTCAGGGCCTCTTTTTACTTTATCTGACCAGCAAAGCATCCGGTTGAGTATGCTTTGTAATCGGTGATAATATATATTGAGCAGTAGCTGATAGTGTGTATCTCAGCTAGACTGATTGTTGCACGGTTACGGGTAAGATTATACATATACTGTGCCAAATTAGCTTCGGCCTGAGAAATTAACTATTAGGCTTGTGCAAAAGCTAAGATTTTCAACAGCTTGTGGAATTTTGCAATGAATTAGCCTTTCCTGGAATGAATAAATGTCATATTCATTTTTTAACTCCCTTTTTAGCCTGATTTTCCTTACTCTGTTTTGTGCAGAATTCCATTCACTGCCTTTTGAAATATACATTTCTAACATTTTTCATGTACACATTGTATATCCTATGAAGCAGGTTAAAAGTGCTCTTTAAATTATAGGATTCGGGTTACTGCAGCCTTTCTGAGATTAGTGGCTTTTTGTTGCCAATATTGTATCTTGACAGCCTTTAAATATTGACGTTTATATGGATGTTGAAGCTTTAAGGGACTATTGCCTTCAAAAAGCCGGCGTGACTGAGTCCTTTCCTTTCGATGAAAACACTCTTGTATTTAAAGTTGGCGGAAAGATTTTTTTGCTGATAGGTTTGTCTAATGCATCTAGTTTCAATGTTAAATGTGACCCTGAGCGGGCGGTGGCCTTGAGGGAAGAATTTGAGGAAATTAAACCTGGTTATCACATGAACAAAGTGCATTGGAATACAGTTAGTATGCATGGGCGGTTAACTATAAATCAACTGAAGGACATGATTAGCCATTCGTACGATTTGGTTTATAAAAGCTTGCCGAAAAAAGTTAAGGATCAAATTTCAGAATAAAATGGACTGGGAATTAAAAGACGATCAATTGATAAAGTCCTTTGTTTTTAAAGACTTTGTACAGGCATGGGCTTTTATGTCGAAAGTAGCCTTGCTTGCCGAGCGGGCTAACCACCATCCGGATTGGACTAACGTATATAATAAAGTGGAAATTAAACTATGCACCCACGACGCCGGTAATACGGTGACCGAAAAAGACCGGAAATTGGCTGCAGAAATTGATAAAGTGTTGCAATAGTGCCGAATGCTTAAAGAACGATTTTTAAAACTTGCTGCCAAGTACAGTTCGGATAGCGAATTGTATCTGTGCTTGTGGGATGAAATTCATATCCAATACACTTCATCCACGAGGTATTATCATAATTTAAGCCACCTTCAAAGTATCATCAATGAATTGGACAACCTTCAAGTATATTTCGACGATGAAGATTCACTGCTTTTCGCAACCTTCTACCATGATCTTATTTATGATGTAAATGAAGCTGATAATGAAGAGAAGAGCGCCCAGCTGGCGGTTAAGAGGCTTAGTGAATTGTCTGTTCCCGCAGCGGTGATGGAAAATTGCTTCCAGCATATAATTGCAACAAAAAGCCATACTGGCAGGCACCTGAAGGACACTGCATATTTTCTGGATGCGGACTTATGTATCTTAGGCTATCCACCTGAGATTTATGCAGAATACGCAAAGGACATTCGAAAGGAATATGGCATTTTTTCCGACGAGATGTATTCTTCTGGCCGGCAAAAGGTATTAAGCCATTTTCTGCAGATGAATTCCATTTACAAAACATCTGCTTTTAGAGACAGGTATGAAGAGCAGGCAAGAAAAAATATGGAACTCGAACTGTCAAATCTTAAGAAAATTAACAGAGATATCTAAAGAAACCTTTACCTGCCTTTTTCGTAAAAACCGGTTACACACAGAAACTTCGCTGTACTCATTTATTTACCGGATATGCTCTCTAACATTGACTTTTTACGAAAGATAATAGACACTATTGATGAGGGAGTGATCATCCAAAATATTAAAGGGGAAATTGTGGCCTTTAATGATAGAGCTTCCGACATTTTGGAGCATCCAGGTGGGCAGTTACAAGGATGGACGTTTGACCAGGCCTCCTGGGTACCTGTTAAGGCTAATGGTGAAGCATTTCCTTATGATGAGATTCCTACAGTTTTAACCCACAATAGCGGCGTCTCGAAGAAAGATGTATTGGTAGGCTTAAGAAGGCCCGATTTTACCATTAAATGGTTGCGTGTAAATACTCATTGCATGCAGCATGGAGGTGAAAATGTGTTTTTTTCGACTTTTCTGGATGTAACCGAAACATATAATCTCCAACGGGAAATTACATACAATAAAGAGCGGTTTAAATCAGCATTAAAAGGCAGCCAGTTAGGAGTATGGCATTACAATAAGCAGACGGATGATGTCTTTTACTCGGATGAGTGGAAGAGTTTGCTAGGTTATAAACCCGAGGAATTGGATAACACCTTTCAGCAATGGGTGGATTTACTTCATCCCGACAGCCGGGACTATGCTGTTCAAGTTGCCCATGAATTTCTTGAGGGGCGAACCGACAAACTTGATTTAGAAATAAAGCTTTTATGTAAAGACAAAAGCTATAAGTGGATACACAGCACCGGTACAGTAATAACACGTACTCGGGAAGGAAAGCCAGAAAGCGTTGCCGGAACGCATAAAGACATTACTGACACCAAGGCAATAATTGAGTTGTTAAAGGCCAGTGAAAAACAGTTTTCTAACGTCTTTCATTATTCGGCGGTGGGTATGTCCCTGGTGTCTCCGGAAGGAAACTGGATTGATGTAAACCCTGCCACCTGCAATATGCTGGGCTATTCTAAAGAAGAGCTGCTCCGGTTAAATTTTGTCGACATAACTTATCCTGATGATATAGAACCCGATTTGGCAAATGTTAGAAGAATGCTAAATAAGGAAATCAGTACCTATAGCATGGAAAAGCGTTACATCCATAAGGAGGGGCATATTGTTTGGGCACTATTAACAGTTTCTTTAGTTTGGAATGATTTTGGCAAACCCAAGTTTTTTATTTCGCAGATACAGGACATCACCAACAGTAAGGAGTTGATTGCTCAGTTGGAAGAAAAAAACAAACAGTTAAAAATACAGGCAATAGACCTTGAAAATAAATTTGAACAACTTGAAGAGTTCAACCGCATTGTTGCCCATAACTTGCGAGGCCCTGTAGGTAATATTTTAATGATTGCCGATATGCTGGTGGAGGATACCAATGCTGCTGAACTTTATGCGCCAATGCTGCAGGAGGCTACTACCGCTTTAGATAATACGCTTGGCGAGTTGATCCAGATACTCGAAATTAAACTTACCAAAAACGTCCGTTACGAGGATTGCAGAATAAGTGATGTCTTATCAAATGTTTTAAATATCCTTAAACCGCAATGCGACGGTATAGTGATTAAAAGATACCTGCAGGTTGAGGAGTTATATTATCCGAAATTATATCTCGAAAGCATTATATATAATTTGATAAGCAATGCAGTTAAGTATCGCCGTACTCATGTTGTGCCTTATGTTACTATTAAAACCTATGTTGAAAATGAAGCTGTTGTACTAGAGGTAATAGACAATGGCCTGGGAATTGACCTTGATAAATATGGGCATCAGATATTTAAACTGCATAAAGTTTTTCATAAAGGGTTTGATAGCAAAGGCTTAGGCCTTTCAAAAATAAAGACACAAATTGAAACACTAGGGGGGAGGATTAACGTACAAAGCTTACCAAACAAAGGGTCAACATTTAAAGTGGTGTTTTAGCTATGGAAGGAAGTATGCATGTTGCAATTATTGATGATGATAAAATATATCACGTAATTACCCGAAAACTGATTGAATCTACGGTAAAGCCCAAAGATATTTTTGAGTTTTATGACGGGCAGGAAGCTTTGGATTACCTCTTACAAAATCAGGCGGCACCCGACATGCTACCAGATGTAATTTTTCTTGACATACAGATGCCCTACCTTGACGGCTGGCAGTTTTTAGATTCATATTCGCAACTTGGACTCTCCAAAAATATAGATATCTACATAGTTAGTTCTTCAATAAGCTCACTTGATCATGAACGGTTTAATCAATCTAACTGTGTAAAAGAGTTTATTGTAAAGCCGTTTACCCGAAATAAACTGACTGAAATTATGCAGGGCTATGCTTAACTTCTGGCATTTAGGTTAACTGCTACTTTTTTTGTCAGCGAATCTTTACCAGATGTAGAAGTATCTTCCTTAATGCTTTTTGCGCCATCAAATGAGCGACACATACTCGCTCTCTTTTTCTATTCTCATAATCACTCAACGCGCTTCAGCCAGTATTCTGCCATTTAGCCGGCAGTTCTAAACATTTAGCTTTTAAAAATGTTTTTTCTTTTTTAGATAATAAATTAATATAAGTGTGTTTTGTTTTAACATTCACTTGCTATATTGCATTGTTTTGTGGAAAAAATAATAACTAACTATTAATTTATGAGCACAGCGGTTTTGCAGGGGCCAGCACTGCAATCAATAGGGCAACAATTTATGCAATCTGTTGCTACCATTCAGAATTATGCTTCGTGGATAGAAGGACAGCAGGCCACCGGTGTAGCGCAGGCCGATTCTGTACTGAGTACTTGTAAGCAACATGCCATGCAATGGTATAATGAGATTTATCCCTCATACCTTAACCTGCCTTCGCAGATTACCACAGCTGGCATACAAATCGATAATAATCTATCTCTGCTTATTCAACTTGCAGGGCAGTTGGAAAGTACAGACACTCCGGCTATCAGGCAATCCATCAGCCAATATTCCACCAGCCTTTTAAATACCTTGCAGGGCCTGGAAACCGAGATTTCGGGTGTTGGTACATCTTTAAGCCAGTTCAAGGATGAGATGAATGCAGATGTCCCACAGTTGGGCCAGGCTTTAATGGCTTTAAACCAAAACCTTGCAGCTCAATATCAGCGCTTAAACCAGCTGCAAGGCCAATTACATTCTTTGCAAAGCGCCAGTTGCCCAAGCAGTAGCGCTATCTCCAGCTGCCAGCAGCTTATTCAGAGCGTTCAATCACAGATAGCTAGTTTGCAGCCAGCTATCGTGGTGTTTCAAAATGCCTGCAATCAATGTGGGCAAGTAGTCAATTCAGCAATTTACCTTACCTCTTTTTGGACCGGAATTAATGTGGGTTTAGAGCAGGTAATTCAAGGCTTGCAAAACATTCAAAACAGCCCTGCCGCGATACTTGATCTGGAGTTGCAACAAAACGAAGCCAATTGGAATAACCTTAAGTCGGAGTTGGAGCAAATCAATCAGCAAATACAAACTAACAAATATCTATAACTAATCTTTGAGAAATGACAACAGTAACATTAACCAATCAGCTGGTGGGGGCACAGCCAACACCTCAGCAATTAACAGATTATGCAAATGCATTACTGGTAATTAATAATTATGCTTACTCGATTACGAACCAGCAGTTGCCGGTTTTAAATTATCCACCAACAAACTATGCCAATTTTGTTTCGCAGTTTGCGCCGGCAAAGCAACATGCCCTTGATTGGTCGACGAATATTTTTGTTTCCATGGTGCAATTACCGTCTACTATTAAAAATCAAGCGGCAAACCTTTTTAGCCTCGAGCAAACCATGATAGAGGCGTATCTTAATATATTGATAGCCGACCCAAGCAATGCCCAGGCAAAAAGCGGGTTAGCCTCAGCCTTAAGCACAGTTCAGCAAGTTATTCAGAATCAGGTAACGGCTATAGAAAATATCGAATCAGAGCTGGCAACATTCACAACCAATATTGCTAATGATGCTAAAATACTGACTCAAATCTCTGCTGATGCCTTGACTGATGCAGGTGCCGACCAGGCAACAATTAATACGTTGCTGGCAAATATTGAAACGTTAAAATCTGAAATATCTGCGGCTCAAACCTTACTAACCGTATCTGAAATAGGTATGGGGCTTTCAATTTTCGTCGGCCTTATTGGAGCAGTTTGCTGCCTGATTCCGGGCGCACAGGGCGTAGGAGTAGGCCTAATTGTTGTAGGTGTTGCCGGCGAGGCTGCCTCTATTGCAGGAACGGTAATTGAGAGCGAAAAAATTAAAGCTCTGCAAGGAGAAATCACTTCTGACCAAACTCAGATTTCTGGCTTAAACCAGGATATTATTCAATTGAATGCGGTTAGCAGCCAGTTTAATGACCTTTATAATGCCAATTTACAGGCGCAGGCGGCTTTAAGCACCATTAAATCCATGTGGACAAACCTTGACTCTGCTATAGAGGCAGTAAGTGCTGAGCTAACCACGGTGGCTCAGGATGTTACTTCAACTCAGTATCGACAGGCATTAAGCGACTTTAAAGATGCCGAGCAAAACTGGCAGGCAGTGGTTGATTTTGCAGATGCACTTGCGGGAATTAACTATTCATGGCAAGATTCTACCGGAACATGGCATGTTTACGGTACTCAGAATCCATCGGCAGATGCAAGCCAGGTTAATCAAATTGCGGCCGCCTAAACGGTGCTTAACAAATAAAAAGCATGGTAAATTTTACCATGCTTTTTATTGGACAACAACATATTAGATTCCAAATTCCTGGAATTCTCCTGTCTTTTTCCAGGCTTATTAAACCTTGAAATTATGAAACAGTTAATTGTAGACACCAGCAGTGCCCAGCAACAATATGTTGACTATGTAAATGCAGCTAACGTGGTTAGCTGTTATGTGGCAGCTATCAATAACGTAAGTTTGCCAGCTCTGGTAACTCCACCGGCAAATTATGGCAATTATGCTACTACTTTCGCTACGGCTAAGCTGCACGCAATGACGTGGTTAGATGAATCAGTACCCGATTTTAATGTGATTCCATCCTCCATAGTCAATTTCAATTCAATTATTCAGCAAAATCTAAGTAACATCACGGATTATCTCAATCAGTTGCAGGCTTCACCCGGTAATCAAGCTATAATTGCATCTTTAACTGCCTCACTTAATATCGTTTTAAATGAGATAGAAAGTTGTAAACAAGCAATTGCCGCCCTGGATAATTCTATTTCCTCTTATCAGCAAAATATCAGCGGAGATGCCAGCCAGCTTAGCCAGTTATCCGCTCAAATTGTCGCAGCCGAAAAAGTAAGCCAAAGTGATATTGATCAGTTGAACGCAGTAGTTAGTAATCTTCAATCTATTGTTGACGATAGAAATAAGGTGGCAACATTAGACCTGCTTGCCAATATCGATGAAGGCATATTTCTTACGGTAGCATCTGTGGCGGTAGGTATTCCATTTGTTGGAACTGCGGCAATATTGGTTGGCTTGGGCTTTGGCCTATCCAGCCTTGCTTTCACCACGTTTGTTCCGCTTAATAATGACCCTGATTATCAGCAATCTTTGCAGGATATTCAAACACAGATGAACAATTGCAATACTGAAATTGGCATGATTAATACATCGGTAGCTCTTTTGCAAACACTTGCTAATCAGTTTAATCAGCTGGTAACCCAAAGTTCAAACGTGAGTAGCCAGATACAGGTGGTGTTGTCTTTCTGGGAGCAGCAGCAATCCGGTATAAATCAATTGATTAATGATATCGACGATATTCTGGCAAAAGAAGATAGTGATATTGCCCAGGCCTTAAGAGATGTTCAGGACGCTTCTGCTTCATGGAATGCGCTTGAAGATTCAATGAACGAGATTAAGGATGTTGACTATATTATTAAAGTAACTCCGGCTTATTCGGAGCCTTCTGTCCAACCGGCATAATTTATAGTACTAAAACTATTGAAGGCCTGGTATAGAGAACGCCTGCTCTAACCAGGCTTCTCAATAGATAAGCCATTGTTTTCCAGGCCTTTTTCATTCACGGATTCTAAGTGAAAAAACCTTTTCAATCTTTATACCTCAAATTTCTGTGTTTTAATAAAAAAGCATATTTTAGCAGTGTGAAAAATAATTGTCATTGATACAATTATTAAATTAGCTAACCATTTTATAATACACATGAAGAAGAATTTCCTTTCGTTATTCGCTTTGTTTTGTGGTTTGAACGTTTCTGCACAGAACACAGCTGAGTTGGGCACCAAGTCTGATGGACGAATTATCAGCAAACACATTTACGGGCATTTTGCCGAACATTTGGGCCGTTGCATCTACGATGGTTTCTATGTAGGTGAAAACAACACGAAAATCCCCAATATAGAGGGTGTGCGCAAAGATGTGGTAGAGGCATTAAAGAAATTAAAGGTGCCAAACCTGCGCTGGCCAGGAGGCTGTTTTGCCGATACTTACCACTGGAAAGATGGTATTGGGCCTAAAGCTAACCGCCCTACAATTGTAAACACCTGGTGGGGAGGTGTTACCGAGAATAACAGTTTTGGTACGCACGATTTTTTAAATATGTGCGAATTGCTGGGGGCTGAGCCTTACCTTGCCGGAAACCTTGCAACTGGTACTGTTCAGGAATTAGCAGACTGGGTTCAGTATGTAAACTTTGGTGGTGTGAGCCCAATGTCTAAATTGAGGCAGCAAAATGGCCGCAAGGAGCCGTGGAAAGTAAAATTCTGGGGTGTTGGAAACGAGGCCTGGGGCTGCGGTGGAAACATGAAGCCTGAGTACTACTCTAACGAATACCGCAAGTACGCAACCTTTATGAGTAGCTGGGATAATAACACGATCTTCAGGATTGCTTCGGGAGCTAACTCGTCCGACTATAACTGGACTGAAGTGTTAATGAAAAATATTTCGCAGAATCTGGTTGAAGGCGTTGCTCTGCATCATTATTCTGTAATTGACTGGGGCAAAAAAGGCCCAGCAACAAACTTTAGCGATGAGCAGTATTTTAAAACCATGAAAAGCGCTTACTTTATGGAAGAGCTTGTAAATAAGCATATTGCTATAATGGATAAGTATGACCCAAATAAAAAAATTGCACTTGTTGTAGATGAGTGGGGCGGATGGTATGATGTTGAACCTGGAACTAACCCTGGTTTCTTATACCAGCAAAATACTATCCGTGATGCAATGATTGCTGGCTTAACGTTAAATATTTTTAATAACCACAGTGATCGGATCCGTATGGCTAACCTTGCGCAGG
Organism: uncultured Pedobacter sp.; assembly: GCA_966211215.1. Classification (GTDB taxonomy): domain Bacteria; phylum Bacteroidota; class Bacteroidia; order Sphingobacteriales; family Sphingobacteriaceae; genus Desertivirga. The sequence goes on along the minus strand of CBIHNR010000133.1, from coordinate 2,406 downwards.
CGGTTAACGTTCTTCAATCTGTAATTCTTACTAAAGAAGAAAAAATGTTATTAACGCCAACGTATCATGTTTTGGAAATGTATAATGTGCATCAGGATGCAGAATGGTTGCCTTTTACTATTAAGAGTAACGATTTTGTGTTTGGCGCTGATAAACTGCCTGCTGTTTCCGGATCGGCATCAAAAGATAAGAATGGTGCTACTCATATTTCGTTAACGAATATTGATGCAAAAGCGGCTCAGGACGTAGTTGTCAATATAGGTTCAGCTAAATTCAAATCTGTTAGCGGACGCATCCTGACATCAGAAAAGCTGGGCGATTATAATTCTTTTGAATCTCCGGATAAAATTAAGCCGGTAGCTTTCAAAGGTGCCAGTGTAAAAGGTGGAGAACTGAAAGTAAAACTACCTGCGCATTCGGTAGTAGTTCTTGAGTTAAAATAAGTTGTACAGGAATAAAATAAAAATCCTGCTATTGAGAAATGGCAGGATTTTTATTTTATAAAACAATTAATCAAAGTCGCGCAAATGCTTTAATACCATTACCGCTAGTGGAGGTAAGGTTAAGCTAAAAGAGTGCGATCTTCCATGTTTCGGTATCGGAAAGGCTTCCACATCCCCCTGGTTCAGGATATTACTTCCTCCGTATTTTAAATCATCGGAGTTAAAAATCTCCTGATAATAGCCATGGCGAGGGGCGCCAACCCGGTAGTTATGCGTTACCACTGGCGTAAAGTTGGCTACAAATATCAAATCGTCATCACGATTTTTTCCTTTGCGCATCCAGCTAATCACGCTATTGTGCGCATCGTTTATATCTATCCACTCAAAACCTTCGTGGCTAAAATTATGCTCAGACAGAGCTGGTTCAGTTTGGTAAAGATGGTTAAGGGTTTTAATGGTTTCCTGTATTCCACGGTGGTGTGGGTATTGTACAAGGTGCCAATCAAGGCTAAAGTTATGCCGCCATTCGATTCCCTGTGCAAATTCAGCGCCCATAAAGAGCAATTTTGCTCCAGGGTGCCCAAACATGTAGCTATATAGTAATCGCAGGTTTGCGAAGCGTTTCCATTCGTCGCCAGGCATTTTATCCAATAGAGAACCTTTTCCGTAAACCACTTCATCATGCGAGAGTGGCAAGGCAAACTTTTCGCTGAAGGCATACACCAGGCTGAAGGTGATTCCGCCCTGATGGTACTTGCGGTAAATAGGGTCAGTTTGAAAATACCGAAGCGTGTCATTCATCCAGCCCATCATCCATTTAAGGTCAAAACCTAAACCGCCTAATGCAGTAGGGTGGGTAACGCCTGGCCAGGCGGTAGATTCTTCGGCTACCGTGAAAACGTCGGGATGATGATTGTGAACTGCAGCATTGAACTCCTTAAGGAAACTGATAGCTTCGAGGTTTTCGCGGCCTCCGTATTCGTTAGGTACCCACTCGCCATGTTTTCGAGAATAATCCAGATAAAGCATAGATGCCACGGCATCAACCCTTAAGCCATCAATATGGTATTTGTCTAGCCAGTAAAGCGCATTCGAAATAAGAAACTCCCTCACTTCGTTTCTTCCAAAGTCAAAGATTGCACTTTGCCAGTCTGGGTGAAAGCCTTTGCGGGGGTCGGGGTACTCGTATAAATGTGTGCCATCAAAATAAACCAGCCCGTGTTCATCGGTAGGGAAATGCGATGGCACCCAATCCAATATCACGCCGATGCCATGGTTATGAAGCTCATTTATCAAAAACATAAAATCATGCGGAGAGCCATAACGGCTGGAAGGTGCGAAATATCCGGTAATCTGATATCCCCAGGAACCATAAAAGGGGTGCTCCATAATTGGCATAAATTCCACGTGAGTAAAACCCATTTCTGCACAATAGGCAGGCAGGCTTTCGGCGAGTTCCCGATAGGTTAAACGGCGGCTTCCATCATCTTCAGGTCGCCTCCAGGAGCCCAAGTGCACTTCGTAAATTGATATTGGCCTATTTATAGAATTGGTTGCATTTCTTTTTTTTATCCATTCGGTATCATTCCACGAAAAATCCGAACTGCAAACTACAGTGGCTGTCCGGGGTGGCGTTTCCCAACACGATGCATATGGATCGCCTTTTTCAACAGAATAGCCATTATTTGATTCAATGAAATACTTGTACACCTCGCCTGCCTGAATGTTAGGGATAAATAGTTCCCAGATACCGGTACTATCCCAGCGGGCGTTCATTGGATGTGTGTATCGTTGCCAGTTGTTGAAATTCCCAACAATTGAAACATATTTTGCATTAGGTGCCCAAACGGCAAAGTAAACGCCTTTGTTTCCGTTAAAATGAACCTGGTGATTCCCTAGCTTTAAATAGAGATGATAGTGTTTTCCGGCTTTAAATAATTCAATATCAAAATCAGAAAAGAGC
>CBIHNR010000132.1:0-15860 GCA_966211215.1 uncultured Pedobacter sp. | reverse complement strand
TCCATCATAGCTATTTCTCCTTTCTTGTGGGCATTGGCAATAAAAAGAGTGGAGAAGAAAGCCTACTCTAATTTATGGCTGAACAAGAAGTATACACGCGGCCCTTTAATTGCGCTAGAAACATTCAGGGTTGCATTAGCGGTATTTTATGTAGGCATACTGCTCCATTTATTCTTACCATCAGTTTTGGCCATTGGTACTGCTTTCTGCATAATGGCCCTTGTTATAATGGTATTTTCACGTAAACTTCAGGCGTTTTATGGGCGGCTGGAAAAACACTTCCTGCTAAATCTTCATGAACGCGAGCTCAGTAGTAAAAAACATGCCATAGTGCCCTGGGATGCCCATTTGACTGAACTTGTTGTTGCCCCCGAGAGCAGCATAGTGGGACAAACCCTAGCCAACCTTGCGATAAGGGAAAAGTTTGGGGTTAGTATTGCATTGATTGAGCGGGGTAAGCAACGAATTGCGACGCCGGGCAGGAACGAGAACCTCTTTCCTTATGATAGAGTAACGGTAATTGGCAACGACGAACAGATTGCCCGGTTAAAGGAGCTTCTGGAAGTTGCGAATGATTATAGCGAATCGCCCGATACTTTGAGTGATAGCCTCGAACTACAAAAAATTCCTATCTCAAGCCAAAGCCCCTTATCGGGACAAACCATAAGGGAGTCGGGGCTTAGAGAAAAGGCACAGGGCCTGATAGTTGGCATAGAACGCCATGAAGCAAGGATCTTGAATCCGGAATCTGATTTTATATTTGAACCTGGCGATATTATGTGGATTGTGGGCAATAAAAAGCGAATAAGTGAGATGTTGGAAAAATGATCTCCCTACTTTAAGCAGTTATTTATGTTAAGAAAATTTATCTGCAGGTAACATTAAGCCAATAAACACATTCTTACTTTGAAGAATATATATTATCCGCCATGTTTGAGGAAGGAAGCTTTAGCTGCCTTTTTTGTAGCTTGAATAAAACAAATAAAACCCTTATGGCATTAACCATCCAAATTATCAATGGCCAATAAAAGCACCTATACTTTAAACCGCTTTTCAGCATGAAGATCCTCTATGCAATTCAAGGTACCGGCAATGGGCATTTAAGCCGTGCAACCGATGTGATTCCCTGCCTGCAAAAACATGGTGAGGTTGATATTTTGGTAAGCGGTATTCAGGGGGATTTAAAGTTGCCTTATTCTGTTAAGTACCAGTTACGTGGGCTCAGTTTTATTTTTGGCAAAAGCGGAGGGGTTAACTTATGGAAGACCTTTGCCAGCACCAACCTGCGCAAGTTTGCAAAAAGCGTAAAGCATTTGCCGGTTGAAAATTATGATCTCATTATTAATGATTTCGAGCCGGTTTCTGCATGGGCTTGTTATTTCAAAAACAAAACCTGCATTGCCCTGAGCCATCAGGCTGCGGTGCTCAATGCGGCCTATCCGGCAGCAGAGAGCAGTGATATGGCTGGCAAACTGATTCTTGAAAACTATGCTCCGGCTAATGAGAAATACGGGTTTCATTTTTCGGGCAACGGAAACATATTCACGCCGGTAATACGCCGCCAGGTACGCAACCAGGAAATTAACAATAATGGACATTATACGGTGTACCTCCCCTCGTATGATGACAAGAGGCTTATCGAAAACCTAAAAGAATTTAAGGATATAAAATGGGATGTATTTTCAAAGCATAACAAGAAAAAAACGGAATACAAAAATATCCGCATACAGCCTATAGACGGCGCCCTTTTTACCGAAAGCATGGCTTCATCCTCGGGGGTACTTTGTGGAGCGGGTTTTGAAACGCCGGCCGAAGCGCTCTATCTGGGCAAAAAATTATTGGTAATACCTATGAAAAGCCAATATGAGCAGCACCTGAACGCCGCAGCCCTAAAAGCTATGGATGTTGCCGTGATGAAAAGCCTTAAGCCCAAACACAGCGATGTATTGAGGGACTGGATTGAAAACGGACAAGCCATAGCTGTTAACTATCCAGATATGACCCAGGAAATAGTTGATAAGATTGTGGCGAGGCATGCAGGCTCTTATCCTTTAAAAAGCATTACGGCATAGAAAAAGCTTAGGCTCTTCGGAGTTTATAATTCCGAAGGCACCGCCTCCGAGTCAAGGGTTCTGCCTATTTCAACCGCCCTCCTGCAAATCGCCTAAATACAAAAACTTGTGTACACACAGTAACACCAGAGGATATCATAAGCGCTATATTTTAACTTGCAAGGTCAGGTAAAAGGTACGGTTATCTGAAGGAATAATACCCGGCCCCGGATAACCTGTTGCACGGCGGGTAAAATAATAAGCGTTTCCAAGATTGTTTACATTGCCTTCGAGCTTGAAGCGCTTAAACTGGTAAGATAGTCCAGCGTCCATAATTGTATAAGCTGGAATTTGTCCTATTATACCTGTAGTTGACCTAGTTGAGTTAGCGTCTATATAAGCATTACTTGCATCCGTAAATTGCTCTGAAAGATAAGTATACTGAAAGGAGCCCATTAGCTTCTTGTATCCTATTCTAAAGCCGGTTTTGATGTTTAGGTCAGGGACAAATTCAACCTGATTCCCCTGTATCCCAGGAGCATCACTCTTTTTATACTCTGATTTTATAAAGGCTGTATTAGCAAACACGGAACACATCCAATTTTGAAGCGGGGCATTAAAGAACTGCATTATATTAGTTTCAATATAAGACTCCACACCAACAATCACAGCCTTACCGATGTTTTCGCGGCGTATTACAGCCTTTTTGGGATCATCGGAAGCCGCTGCCTGGCGTTCTCCTATTCTATTGCCATAATTGAGGTAAAACAAGCTTACATCATAGTTGAGAACCCGCGAAGCGTCGTTTCGGATACCAATATCAGCTGAATATCCTTTCTCATCCGTTATATTCGGATCAATCTCTGACGATGGGTTAGCAGTGCGAATATCGCTAAACGTAATAGACCGATAGTTTTGAGAGATATTGCCATACAAGTTAACGCTGCCCTTAGGTTTATAGCTAAGCCCGATTCCGGCTAAAACAAAATCACGCTTTTTCTGCCTAGGTTCGTATTCCCGGGAGCCTAATTCAATTTGGCTTGGATCCAATGAAGGCCTCCGTGATGCGTAAAAACCTTCAGCTTTTGTATTAATGTACTCGTAACGGATTCCAGGAATCACAGATAGCTTTGGAGTAATCCAGAAAATGTTTTCTGCAAACAACGCAAGGTTCCTGTTCGGAAACCTAAAATCATTCAGAATAAGGTTATCCTTGTCAATATAATTAAAATCAGCATCCCTACCTGTGGTGCCAAAACCTTGTACACTGTGATTAAAGCCATGATAGTACCAACAAGAAAAACAGAGTTCATATTCTTTACTGTGTAGCGTTTTAAATATCGGGCCTCTAATCCCCAATTTTCAAAATTGCCTTTAATCAGATCTCGTTCGCTGTTATCATCCGTAGATGCTACCCTGTTTACCCTAAAGCCAACTGAATTTCTTAATGCTGAAAGCCCGAAAGCCCTCAGGTTTACTTCATTTTTTGAATTAAACTTATGGTCGAAATGCAAGGCGTACAAATTCCAGTTCACTTTAAACCAGTTACGCTCTCTATTGCTTTGCGTAGGATCAGCATCGAACATAACATCTGTTAAGCCTCCTGGCTGGTGTGCCAGGTAATCCATATGGGTAATATCAACACCTAGTTTGGTATTTTCAGTAAACTGGTAGTTCAGGTTTCCATAGGCGCCGTGACTGTTAAAGTCTGAGTTTCCCCTAAAGCCGTCGCCGGTTTTATATTGAAAATAAGCGTAATAGCTCAACTTGTTTACCGTACCGCTGGCGCTGGTAAAGGCATTGTAAAAGTTGTAAGAGCCTACACTTTGGCGGGCAGTCAGCTCAAACTTTTTATCGCTTACCGGCTTTTTCATGATAAAGTTAATCAAGCCCCCAAATTGAGTTCCATACTGTAAAGAAGCGGCGCCCCGTACAATCTGAATCTGCCCGATAGCTTCAGCCGGAGGCGTATAATAACTTTCAGGATAGCCCAGAGCGTCTGCGCTGATGTCATACCCATTTTGGCGGACATTGAAGTTTGAGGAACGGTTTGGGTCTAAGCCTCTGCCTCCGATACTTAATTGCAAACCTGCCCCATCGTTTTCCCAGATGTTAAGGCCTGCAACTCTCGAATAAATCTGCCTGGCATTATTGGTAGAAAGGTTGGCAACCAGCTCGTCAGGTACAATCACCTCAGATTTTTTTCCTTCGTAGATTCCAAGGTTTTCAACCGCTTTCAAATGAGAGAAGCCAAAGTCATTCTTCCTGGTTTTAATTACAACTTCTGAAAGAGCCTTTGTGTCCTGAGATAAATTTACAACAACGAATTTGTCGTCATTTAGCTTAATTTGAGAATTCCTCCTTTTATAACCAATACAAGCAACAGATAAGGTATAATTTCCGGCAGGTTTATTCACAAATGTAAATTCTCCCTGCGCATTGGTTACTGCCGAGCTCTTATCACTCAAGAAAACGCTGCAATTGATTACCGGCAAACTATCTGCGGAAGAGATGACTTTACCCGATAATTTATACTGGGCGAGTACAGAAAAAGAACTAAATAAAAGAAGTGCAAAACTAAAAACCTTTGATTTCATCATTAAGGGGCAATATCCATGTCTTGGGCTTAAACGATTCTTCTTCTTTGGCCAGATCGGTTTCGGGGGAAATAAACACCTTCCCTCTTCGCCCGTTAAGCGTTACATAAGAATCAACATATACCTGCGGGGAAACAAATCCAGACTTAGCGTAATGATCCCGCAATATATGAGCATACTGCAAAATCATATCTGGCTGAGCCGACATCATTTTTTCCTGCAAAGGTGTTAAAAATTCATTATTATTTACGATGATTCGTTTACCTGTAGTATCTTTTACAGTAAACTGAGTGTAGCCGGCTTTCTCCATCAGCATTACCCTCCAGGAGAAACGATAACCTTCCTCCGTCCAAAACAATTCGCCCGGATAAAGCAGGTAACGAAATGGCATTAGTACTTGTATAGCAAAAAAGAGTGCTAACAGGCAGATGAACATATTTTGCACAATCGGACTGTACTTAAATGCCACATGTGGTTCTATCACATCATTGTTCCTTCTGAAAAAGCTTTCCAGGCGGGCTATTATCTTTCTATGAAAATCAGCAGAAAAGAAAACCAGCGCCGTAACAATCATTATATAGGGAAACATCCCGATAGGAAAAAGAATAGCAGTTAGCCCGTGAAACACCACTACCGTGATATAAGCCCAGGGGCGGGTTCTTCTATTCCAGAGTAAAAAGCCAACCAGGAGGTCGTAAGCGCAGCCGAACCAGCTAAACAGATAAGCAACCCAGGTATAATTAAACAAGGGACCAATTATGGGGGTATCGTTTCGGGCCGGCAACCATATCTTCAGCGGCAGTGCATTAAGCAGCCAATCGCTGTTCAGTTTGGCAAGGCCGGCATAAAAGTACAGGATCAACACCAGAAGCTTAAGCGAGTCTAAGCACCATTTGGGCACCTGGCTGGCAAACAACGATTTATCTCTGAGGACGTCTATCGAAAAGTACCTGTTGGCTGGCAAAAACACCATCAATAGCAGCACCATGCTTACAAAGTAGTAATGGTTGAGATAAGTGCTTTTATCCATCAGCTCGATGTAAGTGAAAGATAAAAACAAGCTTATACTCGCAATTCGGTAAAAGCATCCGGCGGCAAAAAGCAATGCAGATACGCCGCAGGCGATAAAAATAAGGTAGGTGTAATTGCCTAAAGGCTTAACGAATTCGAAGCCATAGAAAGGAAAAAAGTGCAGAGGCTGAATGTATAGCTCATAAATCCAGCCTTTGCACCAAAAACGAATGATGCTTATGAAAAGCATCATTCCGAATATTATTCTGAATACAGCTAGCGGGGCTGCATGTGTTGGCTTTTGAAAATAGTGTTTCATTAGCCAGACTACTAATCGCCGTCGTTATCTGTATAAGTAATGGTAACACTCATGGCAGAGGTCATGTCTACCTTTAGCAAACGCACCGACTTCTGCATTTCGTTATACACATCAATCATTTGCTGGTTGTTGTTTTGAACAACGCTGCCTAAGTTCTCTGTGTTAATAGCATTTAATTTTTGGATAGTTGCTGCAAACTGAGTATTAATGCTTGCTGCTAAAGTTGCGCTTGACGGCAATGAGTTTAAATAGGTTTTAAGCGAAGGGCCTTCAGTCCCAGATTTAACGCTTTTACCATTAAAGAAATCAACAGCTGCCTGATGCGCTGTTTTTGCAAGCGTTAATGAGATGTCCTTTTTATAGTAAGCCTCCACATTTTGAGGAGAAACAGTACCGTTTAACATTGTTCCTGATGGGATACCAAACTTCCCTGACCTTACAGCACTCTCATAACTTCTTATATAGCCATTTACCAGTGCAGAGAACGGAGAAGATGCATCTATTGTAGTTTTATTGACAAACGTTGCGCGGTAAGCACCGTTCCATTCTGCCGACACAAAGCCAAACATAGCACTCATTTTAGCTGCAATATTTTTGAGATAGGCAATACGTTTTGCCCCATCTGTTGGCGAGGTATAGAAGGCTACGATTTCGGTATCGTTAGTGCCGGCACCGTTAATTAAATAGTCAAGGCCAGGAAAACCGCTAGCAGTATAGTTAGCAGGTAAATCAAGATTAGCATTACCAGCTGCAATGTTAGCAGTTATCTTGGTAACGTTAGCCGGGTAAATATTCATATACCCACGAATGGCGTACATCTCTGCAGGGCCGAAATCGAGGATCTCCACTTTCTGCCATTCTTTGTAAGCGTCCACCCAGGCAGTCCGTAGCTGCTGCAAAGAAGCCGTCGTTGGAGCATCGCCAAAAGCATCGGTTTTAGCCACCATTACATCCAATTTCAATTTGAAATTAGCGTAGGAAGGAATGATTATCTCGTCTGCAAGTTGGATTAACACAGCCTTCCTATCTGCTGAGGCACCGGTATTATTATCCTTTTCAGCTGCCTCCTTCTTGGAGCATGCGAAAATGCCGGCAAGCAAAATTAGCACTAAACCTATCTTCTTTCCTGTGTACTGTCTCATATCTATAAACGATAAAAATGGATTGGCAAGATTTGCCAATCCATTTAATATATTTAAATGTGTGTTTTGTTATTGGATGCCGAATTTAGCTTTGATCTTAGCAGCAGCGGCATTTGCCTTGATTGTCGTCAAATTCCAGAAGTTATTTGATGAACCAACAAGACCGCTAAGAATGTCGTCAGAAAAAGCGGCATCTGCACTATGCACACTTGCAAAACGTAAGGAATAAATAAATCCAAGTCCTTCTCCAAATGAATGTGCTTTAGATCCCTGTGATACTGTTACATCTGTGGTTACAGATTTGCTAAGGTAATTAATTGCCGCATTTGCAATGGCTTTTTCCATAGAAGTTCTAATAACTAAAGCTTGTTTTGCTAATTCAGCCTTATCATTATTTATTATGGCTACACGGCCTTTTAAGAATGCTGGTAAAATTTTAGTGTAGTTAAATTCCGCGCTGTAAACAATTTTTCCATACTCCCAGATATACCCTCCTAAGAAGCCTTCAGTTGTACCCCTTGTAGTCTCTGTTGAATTACGCAGAAAGTTAGGATTCAAAGTCAAAGAAGAATAAGCCAAATCCCAAACATGCTCTAGAGCGGTATAATTTTTTCCAGACACAAGTGAGTAGTTATCAGCCTCAAGCCCTGCACCCAACAATACATTTCCGATAAAATCAACTTGGTAAGCACCAATTAATGATTTTTGAATAATTTGAGCAGTCTCTATCCCTTTAGCATCTAAAAGGTATTTGGAGGAGCCCGCTAAATTTGTCAAATAACCAGCTGTACCTTCGGTGGCAATAGCTCCAGATGAAGCACTGATAATAGCCATCTGCCTAAACTCAGACTCAATCTTTTTACGCACCAATTCTGCATTGGCAGCACTCCATGAAGAAGCCGTTACGTTACGAAGTTGAACTCCAGAACTGTTTAAAGCTGCAAAATCTACAGGGGCAGGATTAGTTTGAGCTGTAAAAGGACTACTGGTATTAGAAAATAGGTTCTTTAAAACAACAGAATCCAGCACTGCACTTGCGCTTAAAGCACGACCATTATATGTATTTATTCCCTGAAACATTCTATAACGCACATTTCCTTCTGTCAGGTCAACCGTAGTTTTTCCACTTGCATCTACAAATAATCCGTTTGTTTTGCTGTAAGTAGTAGTATCAGTAACTTTTGAATAGTCAACTTTAGCACGGATTGATACTTTTTGCTCATCATCGTCTTTTTTACAAGCCGTAAACGCAGCTCCGATAGCCAGATACAAGCCAGCTTTTTTTAGGTTGTGTAGATTAAAGTTCATTTGGGTTGTGGTATTTTTATTTAAAATAATTCTTAATTGTGCCGCGAAAGTAAAAGTTTTAAGTGAATTGAGAAAATTATTTAGAGAAAATCTAAATAAACATTAACAGGACGGCAATGTTTTGCGGCTTATCTTTGAAAACTTGAGGGAGTTTTCAAAAACAATTTACCCAAACTTGCAATTGATATACCTACTTATAGGAAAAGCGTGGTAACTTCTGTACCGAGTACAAAGGATATTGGAAAATGGGAAAAATTAAAAATAGAATGGTAGCGAAAAGTGGAATGCGTTTGAAGATAGGCAGGAACCTATCAATGATTTTGGGTCAGCTAAATAAACAAAAGGGTGAGGCTAAAATAACCCCACCCTTCTGCTGAATATCCGCCTAAGCTTTCTAATTTATATAGATCCAGAAAGGGGTACTATATCCAAATTCATTTGGGTTTTCTACTGATGAAATCTTGAGGACATATTGCTTATTTCCGTAATTTTCATATTCAATCCACTCTTCCCCTGGAGGTACTCCCGCGTTAAAATGCCCTGTATTTGGCGTTGACAACGTAATATTACTATTAAATGTCCCATCCGCATTGTAGAAGTCTATACGCACATTATTTGCATTCAATTTGTTGGCCATCCATGTCACAGAAGTTCCATTATCCTGCTGCTGAGCAACTGTAACCCAACTCGCTATTGGATAAAAAACTCCCGGTTTCGTTACAGGCTGATCATTGGTAAAAGTAAATACTCCTGTGTTAAAATATTTTTCATTATAATTACCATATTGAGACTCAATTCTAAAGAAATAATCATAGTTCGCATCTTGAGAGCCAATATTTCCAAGGTTAAATTGAAACGCCCCATTATTGGGAACAATAACTTGATAGCCGGTTGCGACTTTGTTCATACCATACATTCCATAACCATAAGTTGAGTTTTTTCTCGGTTCGTTCTCTATTTTATACAAAATGAGTTTAACATTCGAAGAATTTGGAAGTTTAGCGCTATCCCATTGAATTGAAACATTTTGTGTATTATTTGGATAGGTATATCCTTGAGTTACATAATGATGATTGAAACCTAATATTGGTAATGTTGTGGGGTAAGGCACCCAAGCGCCATTTACATAATTCCCATATTCAACTTCCGTATACGTTGTAGGCGGTATATTTGAAACCGTTGGAGTCCCGGTATTATAAGTATATCCTTGAGAAGGCCTCCAGGTTCCACCTGAAAAATTCCATTCATAGTATTTGTATTTGACCTTAACATATCCACCAACGGATCCCGCAGGAACACTCACATTTGAGCTTTCCCAATATATTCCTTGGCTTGGGTTTGTGCTTGTGCCAAATTTGCTCTGGGTTATTGTCGTTTCTGCCTTCAACACGGTTTCAGTAGATCCCTTTACATATACAATCGAATATCGAAAGTCAACCGGATCAAATTGGCCATTGTTATAACCACCAAATCCTCTGGAAAGAGAAAAGACAATATTAACCGAGGTTGCTGTCGTATTACTTACAACTATGTTTCCGTTGGTAAGAGGCGCGGCCGAATAGCTTCCGAAGCTTACATAACTTTCAGAATAAGCTTTAAATGAAAATAGAATTAAGATTAGGAAGTAAAATATTTTTTTCATGTGTTTAGGTAAATTTATTTTTCGTATTGTTCTTTGTAAACATTAGCCACGGCGTAGTACTGCTGGGCCTCTTCTAAACTGAAACGAAAAATTGTGTTCGGTAAAAAAAACTCTTTCTTTTCTAAATCAAACTGAAGCTTATCTTCTGGAATGTGGAACGTGACTGCCACAAAGCGATGAAGCGTATTATAATTCTCAATACTTTCTGTCCCAGTCTTTTGGACGTCTGATGTTTCCTTTTTGCAGCTTACAATTCCTGCAATCATTACGGCAAGAAGTAACCACCGCATTTTTCTCAAGTAATTCATAATAATAAATTTTAGTTTAGGCTTAATTCTAGATAGTATAGAAACGCCGGTAAGCCGCGAAAGTAGAACTTTTTTTTAAAGAAAAAAAAGTTATCATAAGTAAATAAATAAGCGTATATAGAATTATTTTCCACCCAAACTTCAATACAATAAAACTATAAAGAAACAAACTCACACCTACAGAACTGATTGTGAGTTGGTAAACTTTAGAAGAAAATAAAAAACAGGTATCGGAATTGATAGGAAACTTTGGTATATATCGAAACTTTTATCAGCAATAATCTCTTTCTTTAGTGAGATTTAAGGCAAAAGAAGTTAATCCTAAGGACGCTTAAAGAACATTTAAAGAAATGGAACGATGTTCTTATTTAAACTCACCAATAGGACAAATATCAAAAGGTGTTTTCTTCATTAAAGTTGTCTGTATGGAATTTCTCTAAAACATCCTCTAACATCTCTTTTGTTAAAGGCTTTGTTTTAAAGTCAGACAATACACCAGTTGTTTTTGCCTGAATTTTATCATCAGAATTGTCGGATGTGGTAAGCATTACCACTACCATCGTGTTCTTCAGGTTCTTATCAAGCTTTTTATACTCTTCAAGAAATTCCCAGCCATTCATCCCCGGCATATTAATATCCAGAAATATTAAGTCCGGATTACCATTTTTGAGATCCGTTCTTCCCTTCAAATAATCAAGTGCTTCCTGGCCTGATTCCTTAGTAACTATTGTGTTTGCCGCATTGCACTTTCTAATAACCCGTTCATGGAAAAAGTTATCAGATTTGTTATCGTCTACAAGCATTATGCAGTTTACCCGGTTATTCATATTTGAAGATTTGAAAGTGTAAATCTAAACGTACTGCCTACCCCCAATTCAGACTCAACCCAGATGGTTCCCCCATGGATTTCGGCAATTTTTTTGCAATTAGCTAGTCCAATACCGTAGCCGTCGTAATCCCTGGCACTGTTAAGCCTTTGAAAGATGTGAAAAATCCGGTCGAAATGCCTAGAATCAATACCTATACCATTATCGGCCACGTAGAACTCTGTATAAAGCCCATTTTTCCTGCAACCAACAGATATTGAGGGCGGCTGGCCTTTTTGCCTAAACTTAATTGCGTTATTAATCAGATTTTGAAACAGCTGCCTTAACTCTGTTTCATATCCATTTATTTTAGGCAGCTCTTCTAACTTTATGATTGCTTTGCTATTTTGAATAAGGCCAGCTAGGTCGGCAATCACGTCTCTTACAAGTATATTACAGTCTATCGAAACCAATTTCTGCCCCTTTCCCAATCTTGAAAAATCCAACAGCGAACGTACTAAAACACTCATTCTTTTAGTTGCATTGCTTATTGTTTGAAGGTGCCCCTTAGCTTCTTCATCTAATCGCACTGAAAAATCCTCTTCCAGTATTTGGATATAGTTAGACACCGTCCGTAATGGCTCCTGGAGGTCATGCGAGGCAATGTAATTGAAATGTTCCAGCTCTTTATTTTTCAGTTCCAGTTTAACAAAGGCCTCATGCCTTTTCCTTTCTGTAATGTCGATAATAGAAGCCAGTACAACCGTTTCATCATCTGTCTCAATTGGATTTAAACCTATTTCAACAGGAAATTCCGAGCCATCTTTTCGGGAAGCAAATAGTTCACGCCCTGCGCCCATAGACCGTACCGAAGGTGCTGAGAAAAACATGTTTCTATGGTGAGGATGGCCTGCCCGAAATTTCTCGGGAATAAGTATTTCCAGTTTTTGCCCAATTAATTCCCTCCTATCGTAGCCAAACAGTTTTTCCGTTTGTTTATTAATAAGGGTAATAGTTCCCTCTTTATTCACCAGAATCATGGCGTTGGGAGCTGATTCCACAACCAGTCGGAAACGTTCTTCCGCTTTTTTTCGAGTAGTAATATCAATTATGGAAACCAGCACCATGGTGCCGTCAATCGTAACCAGAGGATTAAGCCCAACTTCTACCGGAAATTCAACTTTGTCTTTCCGAATGGCAAATAGCTCCCGCCCAGAACCCATTGCCCTGGTTTCTGGCGAGGTGAAAAAAGCGGCACGAAATTGTGGATGATGGCGATGAAAACGCTCAGGTATAAGCATTTCGACCATCTGCCCCACTAACTCAAATCTGCTATAGCCAAAAAGTTTTTCGGTTTGATTGTTTGTGTATGCAATCTTCCCCTCCTTATTTACAAGCACAATGGCATTAGGTGTTGCCTCTACTATTGCCTGAAAGGTAAGTTCAGAGTGTTTTTTATTAATATCATCCATTTATCCTAAGGTTCTTGTAGATAATAGTCCGCCGAAGGCTCTAAAGCATCAAACTGCTTAAATGAACTCGTTTCATAGGTGAATTACTAAGTTACTCTTTTTTTGCTACACAGCTACTTTATAGAAATTTAATTTACTTTAGATAAAACAAAAATAAAGCCAAAATTAACCAGCCCGGTATTTTAACTATGTAAATCAAAATTTTCCTTCCTATATTGAAATTTCTGGCAAATGCCATTTTATTAAACAGAAAGAAAGCACCGGTTATTACTGTATCAAACTTCTTAAGGCTGCCCGCAAAACGCCTTAATTTGTACAGAGAATTTCGAAAATAGGACAGATTGTTGCCTGTAAAGAAAGTCCGCTATCCCTTAAAAACTTGAACCATTAATTGTAAACCAACACCGAAACCTTATTAAAAACCGGCTGTTCAAATATAAAGCAGGCATTAATCCGATGGCTTATTAAGCCGCACCAAGCCTGGAAAAGGTGGGTACATCATGAAAACTATTTTCCTAATTGACGATGACAGGCTATTTCACAACACTATAAAACACCTTTTAAAACAGATTAAAGGAGGTGAGTTTTCTGTTGTGGATTTTTTTGATGGAAAACCAGCCCTCGAATTTCTTTCAAGCAACCTAGAGAATGTTAAACTTCTGCCCGATTTGATATTGTTGGACATTAACCTACCGGAAATGAATGGCTGGGAGTTTTTAAATGCATACGAAAAGATTTCCCAATCCATTAAAAAGACGATTGAGATTTTTATGGTAACGGCATCCGTAAGTAATTACGATAAGAGCATGTCAAAGAGTTTCAGAATAATAAATGGCTACATTGCTAAGCCTTTAAGCCCCGAAATGTTAGGGCGAATTATTTCTTAGGCCGAGTTCGGCAACGAGCTTACTTAAACTAAAAACCGAGTGATGCGGATACCAAGGATATAAGCACTCTATCGATCCGCCTCAGTAATAAGATTAATTAATAGAAAAATGAATAGAAGTAAATTTTTCTTCATGTGAATAAGATTTGCAGCCAAGGTAATACAGATTAACTGCAGCCACAAAGACAATCGTAAACTTTATTCACATTTCCTAAAGCGACATTCACTTCCATCTACCGATTACATTCCTCACTTTATCCCCAGTTCCTTTTCCAAGTCCCGAATATTTCTGTCGAGCAGGGTACTGTTCAAATCCTCAAAATGCTCTTCCCTGTATTTTTTTAATCTATCAATCGCCTGCACCGCTTCCTGTATCAGAGAGTTGATATGTGCCAGTGCCCCGGCTTTCGCCTTTTCCATTGCCTTAATCTTGTTATTGTATTCATAAAACATACCCTCGTCCAGTGGTAGGGAAAACTGGAGTTCGGAAATGAGGCCGGGCTCTAGCTTTTGCGCTTTAAAATCATTTATAGGAACCTCAATAACCGCTGTATCATTTTTATAAACGCGGTACCGCTTATTATAGGGATAGCTTTCCATGGCACATTTTTTAAGCTGGGTTATTCGAGGCTTAATGGTAAGGAATCAGGCAGCTGGTTAACCGCAAACCGTTTATATTATATGCTTGCAAGTTCCGCTTGATTTCAGCAATCTATTTTGAAATTTAGCCTTGGTGCCTTAGTCTGAGTGCCTTGCCCCTCTCCGAGAAGTCCCTCAGACGAAGGTGCCTGACACTTTTGAAACAAGAATCGAACTTTGCTCTCTCTCTTATAATAAGAACTTCACAATTGAGATTATTGTTCATTCACACCAAAATCCATAAAAGCAAGCCATTTGAGCTCTCTTATTTTCTCTTAAGATTAAGATTATTTCTTTCAAAATCGAACGCTATTCGTCATGACATAGCATAGCAAACTTATTAGTTCGGGATTAAGTTATATCAATATTAAGCATAGAAACAGCTTTAACCGTGGCGCTATCATCTGATTTTCTACATTTTTTCGAAACAGCTCCTCCAAGTATGGTCCTTAAACCAGACCACCCAAAATTTACTGTTTTAATGGCCAACAAGGCCTACCTGGAAGCGACGGGCAGTACCGAGGCTGACTTATTGGGCATCGGCATTCTTGAAGCGTTTCCAGAAAATCCGCGGGATACTACTACCGGCAACGTTAATACCTTGCGCAATGCCTTAATTGAATGCCTGACTGCGAAACGGCAAACCGTATTGCCCAGCCAGCGTTATGATATTCCTATTAGAGGAAGCAGCGAATTTGAAACCAGGTATTGGCAGGCAAGCAATTCGCCAATAATAAATGATGATGGGGAGGTGAAGTTCATTATTCACATTGCGATTGATATTACAGGGGCATTTCAATTGGCCAGGCAGGAGCGCGTTGCTTTTGAAGTTGCTGAAACCCGACGAAAGGAACTGCACTCTTTGTTTATGCAGGCGCCCGGAGCAATCTGTATTTTGAGAGGGCCTGAATTTATCTTTGAGCTGGTGAACCCCAACTACCAGCAAATATTCCCCGGCAGAAACTTATTAGGAAAACCTGTTTTAGAGGCATTGCCCGAGTTTAAGGAACAAAAAATCTATCAGGTGCTAAAAAATGTATATGATACCGGCCAGGTTTACGAAGGCAAAGAAATACTTACTCAAATTTCAAGGCACGAAGGATCCACTCCTGAAAATATTTACTGGAACTTTATTTATCAACCCAGCTACGATGCAGAAAATAAAATTGATGGAATTATTGTATTCGCCTATGAAGTGACCGATTTAGTAATTGCACGCCAAAACATCCAGAAAAATGAAGAACGCCTGAAACTGGCTGTTGAAAATGCCGCCGCCGGAGTGTTTGATACCGACCTGAGGACCGGAAAATCCATCGTGTCGCTGCTTCATTCGCAGACCTTTGGCTACGACACTTTACAGCAGGACTGGAGTTTTGAAAGGCTGCTTGAACATGTAATACCCGAAGACAAGGAAGCGGCGAAAGCCGGTTACCTGCGCGTTAGAACTGAGGGGGCGATCGATACAGTTTTGCGAATACGCCGCTTAGACGGTGCTTTACGCTGGATAAGTATCATTGGCCGGGTACATTACGATAGCAAAGGCGAGCCGGAAAGAATTATCGGCACAACGACCGATGTAACGGACAAAATGGAAATTCAACGGCAAAAGGACGAATTTATCAGTACCGTAAGCCATGAACTCAAAACCCCTGTTACCTCCATCAAAGCATACGCCCAGG
>CBIHNR010000131.1:0-15904 GCA_966211215.1 uncultured Pedobacter sp. | reverse complement strand
CCAGACTCTGCGGTTGGTGGTATAGCAGGTGCCAGTCCAATAATCCCTTGAATAATCACGGATAGTAGTAGAAATAGCCTTTTGAAGGGCAAATGAAGGTAAAGCGGGTACTTCGGGCGGAAAGTAATCGTTTGAAGTTCCCTCTCCCCTTATTGCAGCAATCGGTAGGATAAGGTCCCCGATATTGTTCTTCTTTTTTAAGCCGCCACATTTTCCTAAAAACAACACAGCCTTGGGCTTAATCGCACTTAACAAATCCATCATCGTTGCGGCAAGAGGGCTTCCCATCCCAAAATTTATAATAGTGATCCCTTCGGCCTTAACGCTCTGCATTGGCTTATCCAGCCCCATTATCGGCACGTCCCCATGCCATTCGGAAAAAAGCTGGAGGTATTTGGAGAAGTTCGTTAATAAAATAAAACCTGTAAAGTCATCCAGCGGGCGGCCCGTATACCTGGGGAGCCAATTGTTTACAATCTGTTCTTTTGTTTTAAGCCCTTTCTTGACCGGAGATTCAACTTCTTTAACCCTTTCTGCTTGTTCAACAATAGCAGGGTCTTGTTTTACTTCTTTTTCTTCATTCATAGGTACACTCCTTTTTAAACAAAAAATCCCCCGCTTTAGGCGGGGGACTCATCAAGTAGCTAGGCTACTTTAAGCTTTTTGAGATCCGACTTGGCGAACTTATCTAAGGCGTAATCCAGTGTAATAAAGAGCTCTTTACCCTGCTGTTTATTAGAGGGTACTTCAAACATAGCGTCAATCATAATAGCTTCACAAATGGAACGCAACCCACGAGCGCCAAGCTTAAATTCGAGAGCCTTATCTACGATGAATTCTAACACTTCTTTATCAAATCCTAATTTGATTCCTTCGTACTCGAACAACTTTCTATACTGTCTTACCAAAGAATTTTTAGGTTCTGTAAGAATGTTAAGCAAAGTAGCTCTATCAAGTGGGTTTAAATGAGTAATAACAGGCAAACGTCCGATCAACTCAGGTATTAAACCGAAAGAACGAAGATCTTGAGGTGTAATATACTTATAAAGATTTTTAAGATCAATAACAACATCGTCTTTTTTCACTTTATAACCTACAGTTTGAGTTTTTAAACGATTTGCAATCTTTTTCTCAATGCCGTCAAAAGCTCCGCCGCAAATGAATAGTATATTGTTTGTATTTACAGCAATCATTTTCTGGTCAGGGTGTTTACGCCCTCCTTGTGGTGGAACGTTAACTATTGTACCTTCAAGAATCTTTAACAGAGCTTGCTGTACACCTTCTCCAGAAACATCTCGGGTAATGGATGGGTTATCACTCTTACGAGCAATCTTATCCACTTCATCAATGTATACAATACCCCGTTCTGCCGCAGTTACGTCGTAATCTGCTGCTTGTAACAGGCGAGTTAGGATACTTTCAACATCCTCCCCCACGTAGCCGGCTTCTGTAAGCACAGTAGCATCGCAAATACAGAAAGGAACGTGAAGGATCTTTGCGATAGTTTTTGCCAAAAGGGTTTTTCCGGTTCCTGTTTCACCAACCATTATAATGTTGGATTTTTCAATCTCAACTTCATCCTTTTCAATCTTTTGATTGAGTCGTTTGTAGTGGTTGTAAACTGCAACAGATAACACTTTTTTCGCGTCGTCCTGGCCTATTACATATTGATCTAAATGTGTCTTTATCTCCATCGGCTTCATTAATGTAAGGGCCGACTGAGATGTCTTTGTTTTCCGGGTAGACAGCTCCTCAGAGAGGATCTGGTTTGCCTGCGCCACGCATTTATCGCAGATATGGGCATCCAAGCCTGCAATCAGCATCAGCGTATCCTGCTTACCGGAACCGCAAAAAGAACATTTAATATCTTTTGAACTTTTACTCATTATTCATTTACCTTATTAGCTCCAAGAACCTCGTCAATCATGCCGAATTCTTTAGCTTCGCTTGCAATCATCCAATAATCTCTGTCTGAAGCATCGTGGACTTTTTGATAATCCTGTCCAGAATGGTGAGAGATTATGTCATAAAGTTCGCGTTTTAACTTCAATATTTCACGCGCAGTAATCTCAATATCAGAAGCTTGCCCCTGAACACCACCAAGAGGTTGGTGAATCATAACCCTTGAGTGAGACAAAGCAGCCCTTTTACCAGCTGCACCTGCGCAAAGCAACACTGCTCCCATTGAAGCAGCCATACCTGTACAGATTGTAGCTACGTCCGGAGCGATGTATTGCATTGTATCGTATATTCCTAAACCAGCGTAAACAGAGCCTCCAGGTGAATTTATATAAATCTGGATGTCACGCTTGGCATCTGTTGATTGAAGGAATAACAATTGAGCCTGAATGATGTTCGCAATATTATCATAAATCGCATCGCCAAGAAAAATAATGCGGTCCATCATTAATCTTGAAAAAACATCCATCTGTGCAACATTTAGAGAACGCTCTTCAATGATATAAGGAGTCATGGAAACCGGCAAGGCATTTTTCTCAACCCTTGCAATGAAGCTATCAACATGCTGGCTGCCTATACGGTGATGTTTTACTGCGTATTTACGAAATTCGTTTTTGTCTATTCCCATGGATTAAAAGTTATTGGTTAAAAATTATCTAAATAGTGTGCGAGAACTTAATTATTTTAAAAGATAATTGGTTCAGGCACACTAATAACCAATATCTTTTAATTCAGTTCAAGAAACTTATTATATTCTATTTCCTGTTTGTCTAAAGTAACAACAGTTTTCAGGTAATCAAATACTTTTTGCGCTTTTACCTCTTCAAAAATTCTGTTTGCGTTTTCTTTATTTTGAAGGAATTGCACCGCGTATTGAGCTAACTGATCTTCAGGAAGAGCTTGTGGACTATACATTCTGAATTGAGCGTCTAAACGAGCTTTTGCTGCAGTTAAAACATCTTCGTATTTAATCTCGATACCATTTTCTTTAATGATTTTGTTTTCGATCAAAGTCCATTTCAGATTACGTGCAAAGTCATCATAACCTTGCTCTAATTCTTCCTCTGTTAATTTTTCGTTTGTAGCTTTTAACCAACGTTTTAAGAACTCGTCAGGCAACTGAAGCTCGAATTTACCAAGGCCGTAAATCAAAAGGTCATTCTGTAACTTCTGGTCTGCATTTTGAGCCATCATAGACTCCAGTTCTGCAGTAATTTTTTCTTTAAACTGCTCTTCCGTTGTTACATCGCCAGCAGGGAATATTTTATCAAAGAACTCTTGATTTAAATCTGCTTCCTCTAACCTATTTACATTTTTTACAACTAGTCGGAAGTTTGACTTTAATTCTTTAGCATCCTCTTCAGAAATACCTAAAACTTTAGATACTTGAAACGCATCGTTAGCAAAGGCTTTTTGAATATCTACTACCACTTCGTCGCCTTGTTTCAAGCCTACCAAAGACTTCTTAATTTCTTCGTCTTTTATAAGATCTAAACGGATTGACGCAGTGTTTGCAATACCGCCTTCAAAAACAGAACCATCTGTAGAAAGTTGAGTTAATTCTGAATAAAGTACGTCATCTTCTGCCGAAACTTCCGGGTTTGTCATTTTGCCATAGCTTTTGCGCAGATTTTTGATGCGAGACTCTAACGTGTCAGCATCAACTTTGATTTGGTACTGAGGTAATTTATCAGCTGCAGAAAATTCAAGCTTAAATTCAGGAGCAAGGCCTAATTCGTAATTAAACTCAAACTCGTCGTTATAATCCCAGTTAAACTCTTTAGAATCGTCAACTTTTGGAAGGGGTTGGCCTAAAACCTCTAATTTATTTTCTGTGATATAGTTATTAAGAGAATCGCTTAGCAGGTTGTTGATCTCATCAACTAGAATGCTTTTTCCATACATTTTTTTTATATGAGATGCAGGAACCATTCCTTTACGGAAACCTGGAAGCTGAGCTTTTTTTGCTTGTGTTTTAATTGCTTTCTCTACACGCTCACGATAATCTTCTGGTTTGATATTCACTTTTACCAGCGAATTAAGGCTATCGATTTTCTCTTGTGTGATATTCATGACTTGATATTTAATCGTTGTTTTGTACTTTTTTATAAAAATCCTACAGCAGAAGTCTTTTCAACTTACTAATACGGGGCGCAAAAATAGTATTTTATAATGATATTTCCAGTAGGCGAAGATGGGATTTAAATAACAAAACCGCCTAGTATAGTGCTTTGCAACAAAGGATTACAACCAAAGAGTGAATCTTTAAAATGGCTTAAAAACAAAAAAAGCAGGCTTTATAAACCTGCTTTTTTGTGCGGAAGAAGGGACTCGAACCCCCACGCCGTGAAGCGCCAGATCCTAAGTCTGGTGCGGCTACCAATTACGCCACTTCCGCGTCTTTGTTCCCGTTGTTTGGGACTGCAAAAGTAGCAATTGAATTTAAAACTCCAAATTATATTTTAATTTTTTTTTACTTTCTTTTTTCGGCCAATATAGAACCCAAGCACACCGATTAAGCTGATTGCGCAGAAGCAAGCCCCTATCTAACTGTTAACCAAAGGATAAACGATCTCTTGCAAATAAGAGGGAGTAAACTTCAGCCGGCTTCCATACCAAGAAAAAATCTCCCCATCTACCAAAATAATTTTTGCATTGGGGCAGATAGCTTTAAACAAAGCCATGTGTTTTTCTTTAAATGGATATGGCTCCGATGATAGAAAAATAAGTTGAGGATTGATTTTCCTTATCTCCGATTCAGTTAATATAGGATATCGCGAATCTTTCACAGCATTTTCAAACCCGGCAACTTCAAGAATATGGTTGATAAAAGTATTTGATCCTGCCGCCATAAATGGACCCTTCCATATCAGATAGAGAACACGCTTCCTTAAAGCAGTTTTCAACGATCTAAATGAGTCGAATTCGTGCATAATGACAGCTATTAGAGCTTCGGCCTTCGATCCCGTGCCTGTCATCTTACCAACTTTAGAGATCATTTCATATGCGTCTTCCAAATTAAAAATGTCGCTCACCCAAACTGTAAAACGCGCCATTAACCACTCAATTTCTTTTTGAGTATTTTCTTCTTTATTCGCAATGATTAGATCAGGATCTAGAGCTGCTATTTTTTCAAGGTTCAGCTGTTTGGTGCCTCCTACCTTTTCAGCAGCCTTAACAAATTCGGCTGGCCTAGTACAAAACTTTGTAATGCCAACTATTGAATCATTCAAGCCAAGATCGAAAAGAGATTCCGTATGAGAGGGAACAAGCGAAATGAGCCTTCTAGGAAGGCTTGGCAAATCCACCTGCCTTCCTAATTGGTCTATAAATTTCTGAGGAAACACTACCTGTCTTTTTTAACAAGTATTTCGATATTGTGATGCAGTACAGTTAAATCAAATGGCTTAGTCACTATGGCATTTACACCAGCGTCGTAAGCTAACTGCTTTTCTTCTTCTAAAACAGCTGCAGATAAGGAAATGATTGGAATATCCTTAACGCCTTCAGGCATATCTGTACGAATGCGCCTTGTAGCTTCAAATCCGCCCATTACTGGCATGTGGGTATCCATTAAAATAATATCAAAAGCTTTTTCCTTCAATATATTTAATGCTTTTTCACCATTTTCAACAATATCTACTGATAAGCCCCAATTTGCAAGTACTTTACGAATCATGAACTGATTGATAGTATTATCTTCAGCAACCAGGACTGACACGTTCTCGAATTTGGACAACTCATTCACACCAGGTTTTGGCGCTGTGTCTTCCGTTTGATTGCCAACTACATCAAACCAGTTTACCACAGAAAATGTGCTTCCTTTTCCTTCAGTACTAGTAACATGCAGCTGTCCTCCCTTTAACTCTACAAGCTTTTTAACGATCGACAATCCTAAGCCTGTGCCGCCATATTTATGAGAAGTATCATCTGTTGCCTGTTCAAAGGACTCAAATATCTTATCAATGCGCTCCTGCGAAATACCGATTCCTGAATCGGTTACAGCGAACTCCAGCTGCACTCTGCCATTCTCTGTATTTAATACTTTAACAGATAAGTCGACAGAACCTTCATCGGTAAATTTAATTCCATTGCTTAAAAGGTTCATAAGGATCTGGTTCAGGCGCAATGCGTCGGCCATAATCATCTTAGGAACAGCGCCTACAAAGTTTACAGTCAAGCCAATTCCTTTTTCATCGGCTCTGAACTTCATCAAATCGGCAACCGACTTAGCCAGGTTTGAAACATTGGTTTCTGCCCTTACTATCTTAAATTTACCAGCTTCGATCTTCGAGATATCAAGAACATCGTTAATTACCCCCAAAAGGGCCTCGGATGAAACCTTAAGTAAGTCAACGCATTTCCTTTGCTCATCGTCTAAATGTGTATTTTGAAGAAGGTGAGAAATACCCAGGATACCATTGATAGGAGTGCGCAATTCATGGCTCATATTAGCTAGAAAGCGTTCTTTTACCTGTTTAGCCTGCTCTGCAAGTTCCTTGGCTTTTATCAACTCAGCCTGATAGCTTTCGAGTTCGGCATTTTTCCGTTTTATTTCACGCTGGTTTCGAACGAGTTGTATAAACGAATCAACTTTAGCTGTCGTAATAGTAGGTTCAAGTGGCTTATACAAGTAATCTACCGCTCCTGCGGTTAATCCGCGCACGGCATATTTAGATTCAGTTGAGATTGCCGTTACAAAAATCACTAGAATCTCACGGGTACGTGGATTGCTTTTTAATATTTCGACGAGCTCAAAGCCATCCATTTCGGGCATTTGAACATCGACTAAGGCAATAGGAATATCCTGATCCCAGCACATTTTAAGGGCTGCGTTTGGAGAAGTTGTAGTTACCAGATTAATATCGCTTCGCTGTAATAAAGCCTCCAAAGCCACAATATTTTCCGGCTTATCATCAACTATCAGCAAATTAATTTTTTCCATTAGCTCTAATTACTTACGACAGGTCGCTATACTGTTTAAAAAAGAAAAAATCTCATTATTATTTAAAACCAGCCCACCTTTAATCCTGTTCAATGCTGCTTCCGGCATTCTTCTCACTTCGGCATTGTCTGGATCTTGGACAACAACTAAACCTCCCCGTTCATGTATATAACGTAATCCATCAGCTCCATCCTCGTTTGCACCAGAAAGAAGCATTGCGATGACATTATCATTGTATACATCAGATACACTCTTAAATGTAACGTCAATAGATGGCCGAGAATATAAAACCGGCTCCGAACTATCGAGGGAAAAACATCCTTCTGGCTCTAAAAGTAAATGATAATCTGGCGGTGCAAAATATACACATCCCTTTTTAATCGATTCTTTATCGCCTGCTAATCTAACATCAATTTTAGATTTGCTATTCAGCAATTCCTCCATAGAAGACTTATACTTTCTGCTTCTATGAATAACAACAATAACCGGTAAAGGATATTTTGCCGGGAGGCCCGACACTAACTCATATACTAAATTAAATCCGCCAGCAGAGCACCCAATAAGCAACGCTTCGGCCTTACGGATCCTATTAACAATATTTGAAGTAAGATTAAGCAATTTTTTGGTATATATTTTCTGTTTTGTCTACAATTTTAAAAAACTTGGCTAGTTCTGTATCTCTCATTGTCTCTTTGGCGCCTAAACATAAAAATCCAAGCGGACATAGACTATGGTAAAAGAGATTCAATACCTGCTTTTGTAGCTCAACATTAAAATATATTAAAACATTTCGGCAAGATATCAATTGAAATTCATTAAACACACCATCTGACACCAAATTGTGCACCGAGAAAAGAGTATTTTTCTTTAACGAGTGATTAATGCTCGCCGCGCCGTATTCAGCTGTATAATAATCAGCCAGTGAACCTGGCGCGCCACTTGCAACATAATTTTCAGAATAATGCTTCATTTGCTTTAAGTCGTAGATTCCTTTTTTAGCAATATCAAGCACTTGTGTATTAATGTCCGTTCCGTACAGAAAGGAACGGTTATATAGATTTTCCTGATGTAATGATATAGCAAACGAATAAAGCTCTTCCCCCGTTGAGCATCCTGCATTCCAAACTTTTATTCTCTGGAATGAAGCGAGATAAGGCAATACCTTTTCTCTTACAGCCCTGTAAAAAGATGGGTCTCTAAACATCTCTGTAACATTGACCGTAATTTCAATGATAAATTCTTCCAAAAAATTGAAGTCATTTATCAGCATTGATTTCAAATCAAACAAAGACAGGTTCTTCAATTCCATTATTCGTGTTACTCGCCTTTTTAAAGAAGCCCTTGAGTAACCCGTAAAATTGAAGCCATGTAATTTATTTATCCAAAGGACAAGTTCATCTAACTGTTCAAACGAAATGGTTTCGCACCCTGTAATTTCCTGCATATCGAAACGTTGATTTAACTTAACCATACTCTCATCATGGATATCAGTTTATCGACTTCAATTGGTTTTGAGATATAATCATTAGCTCCAGCCTCAATACACTTTTCTCTGTCATTTTTCATTGCCTTTGCTGTTAGGGCTATGATAGGAAGTTTGCTAAATCTATTTTGTTTTCTGATTTCAGACATCGCTTCATAACCGTCCATCTCCGGCATCATTATATCCATTAAAACAATGTCGGTATCTGGGTTCGAATCTAACTTGCGTAAAGCTTCATGTCCATTGTTTGCGATTTCGATTTGGAAATCATATTCCTGCAGTGCACTTGAAAGTGCAAATATGTTCCTCATATCGTCATCTACAATAAGTACTGATTTATTTTTCAGGGCACGCTCTATAGTAACAGTATTTGTTGCTTTTGTTGGAGCCGTTGCCACCGACGTGTCTGATCCATTGGATTGGTTAGTCGTCCTGATTTTATTCATAAACAGGTTAACTTCATCTAATAGCCTGTCGTTAGACTTGTTGGTTTTCAACACCATTGCATGGGTATATTTCATAACCCTGGCCATGCTATCTTTGTCCAACTCCATCGCAGTATTAATTACTACCGGAATCCTTACAAGCTTCTCGTAACTCTTTATTTTTTCAAGAAGGTCGAGCCCCGAGATATCCGGAAGTTTAAGGTCAAGAATTATACAGTCAAAATTTTGGTCTTCCTGCAAGATGCGCATTGTTTCTTCACCATCGAAGGCCTGCTTGACGTCGACCTTCTTTGACAACAACTGATTGGTTAAGGCGTCACTTTGTATACGCTGGTCTTCAACCAATAATACCCTGTTTATTTTTACTTTGCCGCTATCCTCTATCAAGATATCAAAAGCATGGTCTAAGTCGTCTTTATCAACCGGCTTTTTAAGGAAGCCAATTGCCCCTTCCATTCTGGCTTTCGAGTTAGCCTCATCTTTAGCCGACATTAAATGAACTGGGATCTTGTAAGTTTCCGGATCTTCTTTAAGGCGTTTTAACACAGCCCATCCATCCATCACCGGCAACATAATATCCAATACAATTGCATCCGGCTTAATTTCTTTTGCCATTTGCAGGCCAGTATCGCCTTGCATTGCTAAAACAGGTTTGAAACCTCTCTCGATAGCATAATCTTTAAGAATCTCCGCAAAGTTCGGATCGTCCTCAACAATCAGCAAAGTGTATTCTTTGGCAGCTTCAGGAAGCTTAGCCTTACCGGCTTCAACTGAAGCCGCTTGCGCCGCCGGTGCTACAGCCGGAACATGCTGCTGTATAACGGGAGTCGGAGCAGGAGCAGCAGCCACCGGAACGCTCGCTGGGATTTCTGCTGAAACTTTAGCCTCTGCAACAGCAGGCAAGTAAAGAGTAAATGTACTTCCCTTACCCGGCTCACTCGAAAGTTGAATTTCTCCATTCAGCAATGAAGCAAGCTCACGACAGATGGATAAACCTAAGCCGGTACCTCCGTATTTACGGCTTGTAGATCCATCAGCCTGCTGGAATGCCTCAAATATGGCTTTTTGTTTATCTAAGGGGATACCGATACCGGTGTCTTTAACGTTAAATGCCACTACCGCATTTGCTGAGCGTAAAGCTTCGTTACCAAATTCCATTCCTTGTGCAAGTTCTACATTAACCGAAACAGCACCGTTCTCTGGGGTGAACTTGAATGCATTGGATAGAAGATTTTTAATAATCTGCTCAACACGCTGGCGGTCAGAAACTATTTTTGAAGGCACGTTTGGCCCGATGTTATAGCTGAAGTTTACCTTTTTGTTATTCGCCACTTCATTGAATAGAAGCTCGGCATCGCTCTTCATTTCGCGGATACTAATATCTTCCAGTGATAGCTCAACTTTACCTGACTCGATTTTAGAAAGGTCAAGAATATCGTTGATTAAGTTAAGAAGATCGCTGCCTGCTGTATGAATTACACCTGCATACTTGATTTGTTCTTCAGTAAGTGTAGCCTGCTTATTTTCCCTCAAGATTTTAGCCAGAATTAAGATACTGTTAAGAGGCGTACGCAACTCGTGGCTCATATTTGCCAGGAATTCCGATTTATACTTACTTGTTTGCTCTACCTCTTCAGCTTTTATTTGTATAGCACGGTTTGCTTCTTCAATAGCCTTGTTTCTTTCCTCCAACAATTCAGCCTTTTCTTCCAACTCAGAGTTTGTTTGCCTTAACTCTTCCTGTTGAACCATTAGTTCCTCTTCGGATGCCTGTAATTGCTGAGTCTTACGAGTAAGTTCCTCATTAGTAGTACGCAACTCTTCATGCTGGCTTTCCAATTCTTCTGCCTGCTGTTGAGTCTGTTCAAATAACTGCATCATCTCAACACGGCCCTCAGCAGCTTGGATTGCAACTCCAATGCTATATACAACTTTGTTAAAGAATTCTGCAGTGTGCGACGGGGGCTCGTTTACAAAAGCAAGTTCGATTACACCTTTTAACTTGTCCTGATTATAAATGGGCTGCACAAAAATTGCCTTTGGAACGCTGTAACCAAGCCCTGAGCTAACTTTTACATAGTCTGCCGGAATATCGCTAAATAAAACGCCCTTCTTTTGTACAATCGCCTGGCCAATTAAACCTTCGTCTGCTTTTATAGTTTTCTTTGCAGCTTCCATAGGAAACGCATATGCCCCCATTAGATTAAGCTGCCTTCCGCTTGGTTCTGCAATATATATAACACCAAGGTCAGCTTTAACATGTTTGGAAATTTCAACAACTAATGCAATTGCTCTTTCTTCCAGTGTTTGTGCCCCGCGCATAGCTCCGTCTACGAGTACAGCACCTTCTAACATCCAATTCTGGCGTTCATTTTCCAGGGTGATCTTCTCAAGCTTGTTATGGCTTTCTCTTACCTCGTCCTCTATCTTTTTTTGTACATCAAAGTTTTTGCGGATAAAATTGAACAAAATCACAACCAGGCAAAATATCAAAAAGGAGCCGCCAAGAATTATGGCTTGAGTACGGTTCCGGCTTTTTAACATTGCTTCCTTTCTCTGCTTAAGTAATCTTTTTTCCACATTTTGAATACGGTTTAAACTTTCATAAACCTTATCCATGTAAAACTTCCCCTTCGAAGCTTTTATCTCCTCGCGGCTTGCCTCGAAACTTTTAGAATCGTGCAGATATAAAAGATCCTTCATATGATTTACCTTCAATGCCGTATACTGCGAAAGAGTGTCGACATTTAGAGCCTGGGAAGGATTATCATTAACTAAATCCTTTAACTGGTTAACAGAAGGTTCAACAAGGTTTATTGAGAAATTATACTTGTCGAGAAATTTAGGCACTCCGGTAATAATATAACCTCTTTCACTGGCTTCCGCCTCGGCCATATGGTGCCTAATTTGGTTGGTACATTCGATTACATCTTCAGTACGGTTTACCCATCCCTCACTACTCTCCAAATCTTTGATACTCAGGTACGATACCACAGCTAAAACAAACACAACAGCTAGTGTTGCCACAAAGCCTGATAGTACTTGCTGTTTAAAGGAAAATTTTTGCATTTATACGGCGTTATTGAATTTCAAGTATAGTACTTTTTTTACATTAAACTGAAACATCATTACGATTAGATTGTATACAAAGTTTCCATTTTTAGCACAGAAATCGATTTTATCCAGCATTCTGGTGCTTATTATTTAAAAACTCTTTTTGGTTGCACAGTGTTAAAAATTATACCTAGCTAATTAATAACACTTTAATCGTCAAATCGATGAAAACTCAGTAAGCTAATTTTTTTCTACCAGAATTTTCATATTAACGCCTTAGGCAAAAAAACTTATTTAGAGGCGAATTAAAAATGTGTATTGCGCTAAAAACATTTAGCACAGACTCGAAAACGATAATTGGCATAAAAGCTGCAAGAAAGAAGCATGACGCAATGAAATGAAAGGCTTATTTGGGCAGAGCAAGCCCTGGGGACTATCAAAGAGGAGCAGGCCTTGTATGCAACGCCACGATTTGCGAAGTTGCATTAAATAGACTATGTTGTACAAGGCTTCAATGTAGTAAACAACAGAAAAAGATTAATCAAAAGACAAATAACTATGGAAGCGAATAAAAAAATCATCGGAAACTTAACCCATCTTCTAGCAATTGCCAATGATGGAAAAGAAGGCTATAAAAATGCCGCGGAAAATGCAGACGCAGCAGAGCTGAAGGCCCTTTTTACTACTTATTCTATTCAAAGGGCTGAATTTGAAATGGAATTAAAAAGCACCATCAGGCAACATGGCGGCGATGCAGATAACGAAAAAGGCGGGCCGCTTGGGACGTTACACCGCACATGGATTGATATTAAAACTGTGTTTACTGCGAACGATAACCATGCAGTTATTGATGCGGTTATTACTGGTGAGAAAGCTGCCGTAGAAGCCTATGATAAAGTACTGAGCGATGAAAATATGGGCTATGGCCTACGTCAAATGTTAATTGCCCAGCGGGAAGATATTAATGAATGCTTGAAAAACGTGCAACACCTTGAAGAAAGATATGCCCATCAAAAATAGCGCTATCAGGACAGTGCCTTGATAGAAGCAATTCCAACAAAAAAGGCAACCTGGTTACAGGCTGCCTTTTTCCTTATTACAATTTTAATATTATCCTTCCATATGAAGCCATGCTTTCTTGGCAAGTAACTCTTCTTCTGTTTCACGTACATCTTCGTCATCTACGCAGCAGTCTACAGGACAAACCGCAGCACACTGAGGCTCATCATGAAACCCTTTACACTCTGTACATTTATCAGAAACAATATAATAGAATTCGTCTGAGATTGCACTTTGAGCTTCTTCAGCGTTTAAAGTAGTTCCATCACCAAAATCAATAACGCCTTTCAACGCTGTACCGTCAGAAAAACGCCATGCAACGCCAGCATCATAAATAGCATTATTAGGGCATTCCGGCTCACAAGCTCCGCAATTAATGCATTCGTCTGTTATTTTTATCGCCATGTTCTAAATGTCTTTTCCTTAACTTAATTTTGCAATCGCTTACCTAATGCAAAAACAATGCAAATATAACACAATAGGTTGACTTTATTTTAATGAGTTTCATTTTGACATTACAGCAACGAAAAAAAGCTTTTTTACAACTGGGGGAATACCTATCATCTGGAAATGAGCATCTTAACCAATTAATATATTCAGCGCATCACTATAATGCATGGTTTACTCCAGCTGAAACTTTGAAAGCAATAAAAGCAATTGCATCAATATTAAATGAACCAGATCTAAGCCTGTGGCTCGACAATTTGCCCGAGTCAAATCCTCAGCCCAAAAGAGTTGGATTAGTACTGGCTGGAAATATACCTCTCGTTGGTTTCCACGATATTGTTTCCGTATTGGCCACGGGGCATATCGCGTTGATTAAATTATCTTCGCAAGACACACAACTCATTCCACATATATTAAATAAATTGGCAGAGGCCGAACCCCTGTTTCAGGAACTTATACAGTTTACAGAACGGTTGGACAATTTTGACGCAGTTATCGCAACCGGGAGCAACAATACTTCCCGATACTTTGAACATTATTTTAGCAAAGTGCCCCACATTATCCGGAAGAACCGAAATAGTGTTGCGGTTTTAACCGGCGAGGAAAGCAATGCAGATCTATTTCACCTCGGGCAGGACATTTTCGACTACTTTGGATTAGGTTGCAGGAATGTTTCTAAGCTTTTTGTTCCAAAAGGGTACAATTTCAGGCTGTTTTTTGAGGCGATTGAGCCTTATAACAAAATCATAAACCACCACAAATACAACAACAATTACGATTATAATAAGTCTATTTTCCTTGTTAACAGAGAAGCCCATTTAGACAACGGCTTTGTACTGCTTAAGGAAGATGAGCGCCTTGCTTCTCCCCTGGCTGTAATTTATTATGAGGAGTATGATCACCTGGAGACAGTTAAATCTAAATTGCGGAATGTCGCAGAAAATATACAATGCCTGGTTTGCGCTACTAACCTTGATGTAAATGTGCAACAGGTTAAATTCGGCGAAAGCCAACATCCTAAGTTGTGGGATTACGCAGATGGCATTAACACCCTGGCTTTTTTGGCCGGATTATAAGCGTCCAATTGGCGGGAAAAAATTCTAACTTTGGCTGCATGTATATCATCAAAGTAAAAGGAGTGGCAAAAATCCCTGATTACGTGCAATTACGTGATGATAAATTTACTCTACTGGCTTACTTCAGGGTAGACCGCCCGGACAAATCGCTTGAAAAGGTGGGCCTCGGCGAAAAAGCCGAATACATTATGAATTTAGTCAAAGAGCTTCCTTTCGGAAAAATTGTTAAACTAGAGCTTTAAATATGATTGGAAATACAATTATACAACTACAAAACGTAGATATTTATCAGCAAAAACACCTTGTATTGTCAAATGTCAACCTGCATATTGACAAGGGCGAATTTGTATTTCTTATCGGACAAACAGGCTCTGGAAAAAGTAGCTTGCTTAAAATTATTTATGGCGACCTCCATATCGCTTCAGGCGAAGGCCATGCAGGCGGATATGACCTTAAAAAACTAGCTGAGAAAGACGTTCCTTTTCTGAGGAGGAAACTTGGAATAGTTTTCCAGGACTTTCAACTATTAACAGACCGAACTGTTGAAGATAATATGCGCTTTGTAATGAACGCGACCGGGTGGAAGGACAAAAATCTTATTGCAGAGCGCATTCGTGATGTTTTAGAAAAAGTCGGCTTGAGATCTAAAATAAAAAAGATGCCTCATGAATTATCAGGAGGAGAGCAACAACGCGTGGTAATTGCGCGGGCCCTGTTAAATGACCCCGAAATTATCCTGGCAGACGAACCAACCGGAAATCTCGATCCCGAAACTTCCGAAGAAATTATGCTTCTGTTAAAAGAAATTAGCCGCTCGGGAACAGCAGTACTAATGGCCACCCACGATTATCATATCATCAGAACCTTTCCTTCTCGCATAATTAAATGTGAAAATGGGAAAGTGGTTGAAGATGTTAAGATATAACTGACTGACAATTGTTTAGCCTGAGGCTTACAATCCACTGACAGTGTGACGGATTTTGTGAACTGGCAAAAATTTTGCCCTATAACAGCAATATGAAATTTTCAGACATGTTGAAAAACAAGAAGAAAACGCAAGAAGAGAAGCAGGAAACTCCTGAAAATCAAACAGAAAAACAAATGAACCAAGAACAAGAAGAGGTTAAAGACAGCTTAACCGATATTAATGAAGCAGAGGCTGTAACACAGGAAACTGCATCTGAGCCTTCTGTTGAAGAGAAATTACGCGCAGAATTGGCAGAGGCTAACGACAAATATCTTCGTTTGTATGCCGAGTTTGATAATTACAAAAGACGTACGACAAAAGAGCGCGTTGAATTATTGCAAACTGCAGGTAAAGAGGTTATTGTAAATTTACTACCAACCCTTGACGATTTCGAAAGGGCTTTAAAGTCAATGGAAACGGCTTCCGATGTTACTGCATTTAAAGAAGGCGTAAATTTAGTATACAATA
>CBIHNR010000130.1:0-16026 GCA_966211215.1 uncultured Pedobacter sp. | reverse complement strand
ACACACACACACACACACACAACCGAAACCATCACTTTCGGTATTTAATAAAGACCAGAATATGAACAGAAAATTTTACCCTGCCATTTTCACGCTTTTGGGGGCAGCTATGCTATTTCCGGTAAAAGCATTTTCGCAAATCGGCAAGCGTTTTCCTTCAGAAAGAAAGGAAGTTAAAGACCCGCAGACCGGAGCCAAATTAATTTTTCTTACCAGCAAGCCTCATGGCGATTCAAAAATTTATCCCACACATCCTCAGTGGACTTCAGATGGCCAATGGCTGATATTCCGGTCGGGGCTGGCTAAAGGCGAAGCGATGGCTGTGAATGAGAAAACGGGCGAAATTATTCAAGTGTCTGAAGGTGGATATACGGGAATGCTCAACATTGCCCAAAAAAGCATGAAGCTTTATTTCATGAGGAATGTTGGAGAAAACCAGGATATAGAGCCAGAAAAGAGTCGAGTTCCCAGGGCTTTACAAATCATTGAAGTTAACCTCGGCCAACTTTTTGCAGATAGCAAAGCCGGGACATTAAAACCGGCTGATGAGTACCAGCGGATATGCGGCACTACCCCTGCAGAAATGAATGCAGGTGGTGATATGGCTTTGGATGCTGATGAGGAATGGGTGTATTTTAGGGTAGGAAAAGAAGAAGCTGCAAAACATTTGGCATCGAATATAAAAATTGAGTCGGCTTTTGGCCCCCGGAAAATGGGCGCAGGCCCTGCAGGAATTGCCCGAATGAATATAAAGACAGGCGAAATCCGTCATGTGGTTTCGGTTCCATTTCAGGTTGGGCATATCCAGGCAAATTTGTGGAACCCGGGGGAGATTGTTTTTTGCTGGGAAACAGGCGGAAAATCTCCTCAGCGCACCTGGACGGTAATGGCTAATGGTACGGGCTTGCGGCCGCTGTATCCTGAAGCCGATTATGAATGGGTAACCCACGAGGCCGTGATTTCTAAGGATGAAGTAGCAATGGCAATTATGGGGCACAGAAAAATCCCGGGTGCCACCAATACCGGCGTTAGTGGCCCTGCTACTGCGGTTGGAGGTGCAAACCCCGGGCAGGAAGCCGGTTGGGGAAATTCAGGCACTCGCGAAAAGCCAACAGGCCTGGCAATTGTGAACCTTCGAAGCCGTGAAATGTCTATCGTTGGGCAAACTCCGTCGGGCAGTGGCCTATGGCATGTGCATGGTTCGCCAGATGGCAAATGGGCTGTTGGTGATGACTTTAGCCGCAGTGTTTATTTGATAGACCGCCATACGCGCGAAATGATGTTGCTCACAGCTGGGCATAAGCAAACCGCTTCAGACCATACTCATCCAACCTTCAGTCCAGATGGTACTAAAATTCAAATCCAATCGGCCATGTTATCTGAAGATAATAAAACCATGAACATTTGCATTGTGCCTGTTCCTGATGCCTGGTTGAAAAGGAAGTATTAGGAGCCCGTCGGCATTAACATGGAATTTATATGTCAGGAAATTTTTCAAGCACGGAGAATTATAAAATTTACCGTGCTTGAAAAACACATCAAATCACTACTGTATTGCTATTTTCTGAGTAGCTGTTCCAGAATCACCACTTAGCCTGGCAATGTATATTCCTCTTGCAAGCCCATTAAGAGGTACGCTGATTTTACCAAACTTTCCGGTCAGGTTAACCTGTAACAGTTTCTGTCCGTTAATGCCTGTTAATTCAAAAGATTTATAAGCTGACGCATTCGGAATGTTCACATAAACAAATCCATCGGTAATTATCGACGGATAAATATTGGCAACATCCGTTTTTGCATTGCTTATGGCGATTGTGCCCGAATATTTAGCTTGTCCATTACTTTCTACCATTTTGAGGCGGTAATAAATATCGCTATTGTGGGTAGTTTTATCTAAGTAGCTATATGAAGATCCTGATGAAGTATTCCTGGCGCCTACCGAGGCCAGATACCCAAATAAATTGCCGTTATAACTGTACTCGATTTCGAAATGGCTAATATTCAGTTCCGTAGCAGTATTCCATTTCAACTGTACGCCCTGGCTGGCTTGTTTCCCGGTAAAACTACTAAGTGTAAGCGGGAGGGGGCCATCTGAGGTCACGCGGTAAACACTGCCTTCGGTAAGAGAAACTGCATAAAGCTCCCCATTTTCAGTTTCACCAAAATCGGCAATGCCGGTTGGAGAAAGCGCCTGTGTTCCTATAGTCCATCCTCCGGAACCGTTGGGAATAATTTTATAAAAGGTGCCGGAGTAAAAGTCGGCACTTACGTAACAGCCTTGGAGCGCCAAATAGGTCGGGCCCCGGTAAACAACGCCGCCGGTTATAGCAGCAGATGGGCTTTGGGTTGGGTAAGTATGTATAGGAAATACATAATTCGAAATGGCTGCACAGCCGGCAGTGTTAAAGGTATTATTGCCCTCATAGCAACGCCAGCCATAGTTTGTATTAAGCGTCGAGGCTGCCGCCCTGTAGTCAATTTCTTCCCAGGAGTCTTGCCCAACATCTCCTATCCACATATCGCCGGTTTGGCGGTCAAAACTCCATCTAAAAGGATTTCGCAGGCCCAGGGCATAAATTTCGTTTCCATATGGATTGTCCCCTGGAATTGTATAGTAAGGTGCTGTAGCAGACGTGTTTACATTTAAGCGTAATATTTTACCAAGCAATACCGATGTGTTTTGTGCATTGTTGGGAACATCGCCACCGCCGCCGCCATCACCAGTAGAAAGATATAAATACCCGTCGGTCCCAAAATGCATTTCGCCTCCGTTATGATTGGCATTTGTTGGATGAGGAATAGTTAGCACTACAGCCCTTGTGCTCGCATTGGCAGCGTTGGGATCTGAACTCACCTGATACCGGTCTAATTCGAGATTGCCATCACTATTAACAAAATAGATGTAGAAGAAACCATTAGTTTCATAGGAAGGATGAAATGCCATGCTTAGGAATCCTTGTTCTCCACTAGTGTTTAAGCCAGAAATTGTTAAAAATGTAGACAAGAACGTAAAAGAGGAGTTATAAGCACGTATTGTTCCGCCTTTTTGAACAATAAAAACTCGATTTGTTCCATCACCAGCATTTACAAACTGAACAGGTTCGGTCAACCCAGTTGTAATTGCAGGAACTAAAGTGATGGTTGGCTGGCTAAAGCCGCTAAATGCACACAGGAAAATAAAAAGAACTAGTTTGGTTTTTAGATAGGTAATGATATATTTCATAGGATAAATTATTTGTAAAGGCAATGCTTATCAATAGTGTAGTGTCGTTTAGTTTGGCATACACATCTTTATTGTACTTTTTACTCCTTAGGTTCGAAAGAGGCATCAATGTTAAGCCCTAAAGCCGGCAGGATCTGTAAACGTTTTGGTGCCAGCTATAATCGGTTCCTATAACTAATTTATTTGCAAGAGATTTGTTTTAGAAGAAATTTTATTTAGGGCGATGGGTTTCAACTTGTCTGATAAAGTAAAGCTTCTGGAGACCAATGGATGGCTTAATGGATGTATCAGTGGAAAACAAAAAGGCCTTCAAACGGGGAGAGTGAAGGCCTTTACTAACCAATTATAAACCGATACAAATATAAGTGTCATTTGTACAAATTCAAATATGTTAACACTTTTTAACATTTTAATTCAATTGTTAATAAGTTTGACGCTAAAACAAAAAGCCTTGCGGTTGCAAGGCTTTAAAGGGATATATTTGGTTAGTTGAGTGGGCTAAATATACGAAGCATTATAATAATTGCAAATTATTTATTAAAAATACTTTTGCCATTAGCATATTGTAAATTTATTAGTCAAAAATTAAATTTTAAGTAAAAGTGATTTCTTATATACTTAACTGATAAAATACTCGTTTAATGCTGTTTTTTGCCGCTTTTCTGGTGGTATGCCTGTATCTTATCTTACAGGGTGTAAAGATTGATGTGCAATGCTTAAATCCAGAATAGGGAGATAAAAGGTGTTTGCTACGGCCAGTACCTAGGTTTAATTGAAGCTTACTGTTAATATCGGTTAAGAATCTTCATTCTCCCTTGGAGATTCTCTTTTTATGGCAATAAGAAAATGGCCGAAATAAAAAAAGCATCCCAAAGGATGCTTCTTCATAGGCAGATATATGTAAATATTGTCAGGCAATTTGTAGAGTGGTCCCTTGTCTGTTTGAGTTATTAGGTAGAAACTTACCTTTACCGTTTTTAAAAGCTTTCAAGTCACCTAGCAACAACTCTTTTAAATCTTTATCAGCTTTAGTTATCGGGTTTAATGTAATAGTCTTCATATCTGGTTGTATTTGCTAACTACCGTTTAATAGCATAAGCTATACCATTTAGTCTTTTAGCTATAAAACAGTTTTGCAATAGTGGAAATCTGTATGGCTTTCACTACAGTTTATCCGCGCTTTGACTTGTTCCATGTACTGGGCACAAAAAATGTGCGTTTGTATCTACAATATCTGAACAATTCTTCCTCATTTAACTTTATAAGTTTATGGATTGGATTTCGTTAGAAGAGGTACTTCCAGAGCAAGGCATGGATGTGCTGTTATTTGATGGCTGTCAAATATACTTCGGCTATTATAGCGAAGTTTTGGAGAAATTTGTCATCGGCGAGGACAAAGTGCAAACAACGGATTTTACCCACTGGATGAAGCTTCCGCCTTTCCCTGTAAAACAGTAACCGTTTGTTTTTAAACCATCTTTTTAGCCAATCGTTATATAATAAACCCTGACTGATAAAAAATAAATTTTATCTTTGGGCTTTTTAAAAAACCAGCATGAATATAAGCTACGGAGCAAGAAGAGAAGTAATGAAGCATATTGAAAAATATATGCTTGATAATATGCAGACGTACCTTAAGTCTATTGAAACTAATTGGCAACCAACTGATTTTCTGCCGGATTCAAGTAAAGAAAGTTTTTTTGATGAGGTGAAAGAGCTTCAGGAGAATGCAAGGGCCTTACCTTATGATTTGGTGGCGGTTTTAATTGGCGACACAATTACCGAAGAAGCGTTACCAACTTACGAATCGTGGTTGGCTACTGTTGAAGGTGTTTCTAAAGACGAAGAAGGCGGCTGGATGAAGTGGCTGCGTTATTGGACTGCCGAAGAAAATCGTCATGGCGACCTTCTAAATAAATACCTTTATCTCTCTGGCCGTGTAGATATGCGCCAAATGGAAATATCTACCCAGTATTTGATTGCTGACGGCTTTGATATTGGTACCGACCGTGACCCCTACAGGAACTTTATCTATACCAGCTTTCAGGAGCTGGCAACTAATATCTCTCACCGTAGAGTAGCTTCTTTAGCGAAAAAAAATGGCGATACACTGCTTTCGAAAATGTGCGGTGTAATTGCGTCCGACGAAGCAAGGCATGCAAAAGCATACACAGATTTTATTTCTCAGGTTTTTAAGGTAGATCAAAGTGAAGTTATGATTGCGTTTGAAGACATGATGAGGAAAAAGATTGTGATGCCGGCCCACTTCCTGAGAGAAATCGGCCAAAAGGCAGGAGGAGTGTTTAGTCACTTCGCAGACGCTGCACAGCGTTTGGGCGTTTATACTTCTGTTGATTATGTAAACATTCTTAAGGATTTGATTAATGCCTGGGAAATTGAAAAAATAACGGATTTGAATGATGCCGGGGAGAAAGCCCGCGATTATATTATGAAACTTCCAGAGAGGTTAACAAGAATTGCCGAACGCATGAAAGATCCTAATTTGGAATATCAGTTTAGCTGGATACACGCAATGTAAATAAAAAAGGGAAACAGAATGTTTCCCTTTTTTATTTACTGTTCCTTGCCAGATTCATCTAAAGCGTCTGCTTGATAGTCATCATTTTCTTTTATCCCCGTATCCCAGTCAGGAGAATTTCCACTTTCTGTAGGATTAGGGTTAATTCCATTGCCGTTAGAATTACTAATTATGAATTCTTCTATTCTGGCGCCTACTTTGTCTTTAAACGCGTTCTGTTTTGTTTTTTCTCTTTCGGGCATGATACTATTATATAAGTTATTACAATAGTTTAACCTTACTTATATAAAAATTGTTCCCCACAAATTGGGCTTATGTTTATTGTTGCTGCTGCTGTTGCATCATTTCCAGATGCTGTTGAAAGCTGTTCAATGGGAATGGGGACTCTGGTTTCTGCACAGGTATTGCCGGTTCTGCCTCTGTCTTATCTTCTTCTTCATTTTCATACGATACAGTTACGGCAACTTCTAATCTGTGTTCTGCAGGTCCTTTGTATACGCCCTTTACCGGAGTACAGTCGGCAAAATTTCGCCCAACAGCAAGGCGTACGTGAGTTTCATTAGCCACACAATTATTAGTCGGGTCTAAACCGAGCCATCCATAATGAGGAATATAAGCCTCAACCCAGGCATGGGTTGCGCCTTCGCCACGCATACCGTTTTTATGAGGGCAAATATAACCGCTAACATAACGTGCCGGAATGTTAATCAGGCGGAGCATTACCAGAAGCATATGTGCAAAATCTTGGCAAACACCGGCTTTTAATTTCCAAATCTCGTCTAAAGTGGTTTCAACTGTTGTGATACCAGGTATATATTTGAAGTTCTCAAACACATATTTATTATATCTGGAAGCAGTTTCAAAAGGAGTTTCGTCTGTCGTCTTTTCGCTTTCGATAATTTCCTTTAGCTCGGTAAAGCCGTTAAACTGCTCGTGTTTGAGGTAGTCGATGTAAGGAATTTTGAACTTCAGTTTATTTAATTCATCCCACTGGTCATGCGCAAATATGTCATCAAGTGGTAATGGCTTGGGTACGGTGTTAACTAAAATGTTGGAAACAATAACTAACTCAGAATGCGGGTCAGCATGCGTGAAATTGCCAACTTCATTCCCATAGTAGTCTTTGTAAACTTCAATAATGGGTTCTCCGCTGATTTTTAAATCATGTTGCAAAACCTCCTGAAAATTGTCATTTATAGGGAAAAGAATAACCTGGTTAGCGCTATCTCTAACCGTACCTCTGTATGAGTATTTTGTTACGTGCTTTATTTTAAATTGTGGCATCTAAACTCAGAGTTGGCTACGAATATGCAAAATAATGAACATTTACAGCGTTTCCAATCGCATAAAGTTCTTTTTTTACAGAATACAGGTAATTGTGCAGCCCTTCTTCCTCAATGGTTTCAATCGTACTGTACTTAATTCGGCTGTGTAACCTGCCAATTAAAAAAGCCAGTTCTTTAAATTCAGAAATAGTATTGTTGTCTTTCAACCTGTCAAGATAACGGCTAATTTGTCCTACCGAATAAACCACCGAACGGGGGAAATCATTGTTTAATACAACGAGTTCTAAAACATTTTCAGCCTCAAAACCCTGGCGATATGTCTTAAGGTATAACTCGTATCCCCCAATCGACATCAATAGGTGTTTCCAGTAAGTTGCATCGGTTAGCAAATCAGGGTCACTGTCAGCGTTGCCAAACTTGCTGTCCAGAATATCAATGGATTGTATGCTGCGTTCGAGATATTTGCCAATATTCATAAAGCTTCTGCGTTCTCCCCGCTCCATAGTAACTTCGGCTGTGCCGTAATATAGCATCACTTGTTTTATTAAAACATCAAGAGCCGAAATTGGGTCATCTTTTCGCAAGGCGGAAATAAGGCGTGCATCTTTCGCGAGGTGATAATACTCGTTCAGGCATTGCCATAAATCCTTTGTGATGTGGTCTTGAACGCTACGGGCATTTTCACGCGCCAGGGTGATAATGTTCGAGATGGAATTAACATTTTCTTTGCCCGCAACCAGGTGAGAAAGTACCTCACGACTATTGTACTCAATTTGCTTAACATAGCTTTCTTCTAGCCCCGTATAAATTTTTATAACTGGGCGCCACGAAAACTCCTGGATAGAATCCTGTGAGGATGCGTAATATATCTTTAACATCCGTAAAATGCCGTCGCTGCGTTCAACATAACGGCTTAACCAATATAAATTTGCTGCTACCCTGCTTAACATTATAATCTGAATTTAAGATGCCAGAACCCAGGTGTCTTTACTGCCGCCACCTTGCGAGCTATTTACCACTAACGAGCCTTCTTTTAAAGCTACCCTTGTTAATCCTCCCGGAACAATTTCAATTCCATTTGGCCCGCATAAAGCAAACGGCCGTAAATCTATTCTCCGAGGGTGCAGTTGTTTGTTCAGGTAACATGGCGCTGCCGAAAGGCTGATGGTTGGTTGTGCTATAAATTGACGCGGGTCTTTTAAAACCTCGGCTTTATACGTATCTATCTCGTTGTCTGTGGCGTTATAACCCATTAACATACCGTAGCCTCCGCTACCATTGGTTTTTTTAATAACCATTTTGTTAATATTATTAAAAACGTATGCTTTATGCTCTGGGTCTTCCAGCTGATAAGTTGGCACATTCTTTAGAAGAGGCTCCTCATTTAAATAATATTTGATCATTTGGGGGACATACGAATAAATAGCCTTGTCATCTGCAACGCCATTTCCTACCGCGTTTACAATTGCCACATTCCCTTTGCGGTAAGCGCTCATTAAGCCGGCAACACCTAAAACACTATCCGGGTTAAAAACAAGGGGATCGAGGTAGTCATCATCTACCCGGCGGTAAATTACATCCACTTGTTGCCTTCCATTGGTAGTTTTCATATACACCTTATGATTGTCAACCAGTAGGTCTTTGCCTTCTACTAATTCAACCCCCATCAGCCGGGCCAGGGTAGTGTGCTCAAAATACGCCGAATTGTAAATGCCAGGGCTTAACAAAACGATTGTTGGATCAGAGATCTGCCTTGGCGACAAGGCCATCAGGTTCTTATATAAAATGTTTGGATACTCAGTAACGCTTCTTACTTTGCATTGCGGCAATAAATCGGGGAATAGGCGCTTAGTAATTTCCCGGTTCTCAAGCATATAGCTCACGCCGGAGGGAGTGCGCAAATTATCTTCCAATACATAATAGGTGCCATCATAATCGCGAATAAGGTCTATACCAGCTATGTGTACATAGATATCATAGGGCACCGAAACATTAAACATCTCACGCAAAAAATGCGGACATGAGTAAATCATTTCCAAAGGAATCACGCCATCCTTTACAATAAACATATTGCTGTATATGTCTTTTAAAAAGATGTTTAATGCCTTTAATCTTTGTTTGATTCCTTTTTCGATGAAAGCCCAGTCTTCAGCGGTTAATATGCGAGGAATAATGTCGAACGGGAAGATTTTTTCGATGCCCTCGCCGCTATTATAAACCGTAAATGTAATACCCTGGCTCATGAATAATCGTT
This sequence comes from uncultured Pedobacter sp., assembly GCA_966211215.1. Lineage (GTDB taxonomy): Bacteria > Bacteroidota > Bacteroidia > Sphingobacteriales > Sphingobacteriaceae > Desertivirga. The sequence continues at coordinate 6,724 of CBIHNR010000130.1, read as the reverse complement.
TGGCCAGTTCCTCCTTTTTATTGAGGTCTTCAGCCGATTCGTTAGCCAGATAATCGATTATTTTCTTGTAGGGAGTACGTATTTGATGCTCCTGATTGAACATTTCATCCCAAGTATTGCTCTCCGGAAGGTAATTCTCTAAAAAATTCAAGCTCATCGTTTACTTCTTTAGGTGTTTCGTAAATATATAATAAAAAACATGACATATGTGCAATTATTTTTAATATATTTTAAGAAAATTACAAAAAAATAAACAGATACAAATGGAATTGGTTATTGTTTTTGAAAAGTTTAGACACGTAATCCACTTTTAGCGTGTTTAGTTGTGGATTATGGTGAAGAACTATTTCTAGAACGTACTAAAAAAGCGATGTAATGCAATAGGGAATGATTGGCTGGTTGATAACCTTTTTAACATTTGGAATCGGGTACTACTTATTCGTCGAGATTACCCGCTATTTCTATGCATTCGGTGATGATCTTGCAGCAATGCTCAATTTCCTCTGCGGTGATTATTAATGGAGGTGCAATTCTCAACGCGGTATCACAATGTAAAAACCAATCGATGATTACACCTTTCTCCACACAGAGCCTGCTAACAGCCTCTACTTGGTCAAAAGAGTCAAGCTGAATGGATAGCATCAAGCCTTTTCCTCTTATTTCTTTAATTAGTGGATGTTTAAGTAGTTTCCTAAAGAGTGCTTCTTTTTCATCTACACCACTCATCAGGTTCTCCTCAAGGATAACTTCCAAATTTGCCAGTCCGGCAGCGCAGGTAACCGGATGCCCGCCAAATGTAGTAATGTGGCCCAGTATCGGATTGTCTTTTAGGGTACCCATTATATTGCGGTTCGCTACGAAAGCGCCAATCGGCATGCCTCCGCCTATTCCCTTGGCAAGCAATAAAATATCAGGGACTATGCCATAGTGTTCAAAAGCGAAAAGTTTACCTGTACGTCCAAACCCGGTTTGAATTTCGTCCATGATTAACAAGGCTCCGGTTTCGCTGCAACGCTCACGAAGCTTTTTTAAGTAGGCAAGGGTTGGTACAATTACGCCTGCCTCACCTTGAATGCTTTCTACAATTACGCAGGCGGTGCGTTCAGAGATGAGCAATAGATCATCTTCATTATTGAAATTGAAAAATTTAATTTCAGGAAGGAGAGGGCGGTAAGCTTTTTTATAATATTCATTGCCCATTACACTTAAAGCGCCATGTGTGCTTCCGTGATAGGCATTGTGGCAGGATATAATTTCTGCCCTGCCTGTAAAGCGTTTGGCTAGTTTTAAGGCCCCTTCGGTAGCTTCAGCACCGCTGTTGACAAAATAAACGGAGTTTAAGCTGTCTGGCAATACCGATATCAGTTTCTCAGCAAAACGCACTTGCGGAGCCTGTACATATTCGCCATAAACGGCAAGGTGCATGTATTTGTCAACCTGGTCTTTAATTGCTTGTACTACTTTTGGGTGCCGGTGCCCTACATTACTTACTGCAAAGCCGGAAACAAGGTCAATATAAGCTTTCCCATTTGGGCTGTACATGTAAACACCCTCAGCCCTGTCTATCTCAAGAAGCCTGGGCGAATTAGATGTTTGCGCATTGTTTAATAGAAATAGTTGACGTAAGCTTACCATTTTGCAATAATACAAAAGCCCCCGGTAAACTATCGGAGGCTTTTGTCAATATACAATTAAACTGTCTTATTCTTGCCCTTGGCGGCGTTCGCCGAGCTGTTTGATCAGTTGTTCTCTAAAATCGCGTTCTGCTTGATAAAGCAGGCTGACTTTTTGTTCGGGTAAAACATTACTAAACTCTTTTTTATAGCGTTTTCTTATTTCAAGGATCTGGGCATCATATTTAATTTCATCAACAGGAGCGCCTCCATTGCGTTGTGCCTGGCGGTCACGTTTCCTTTGTTGAAATACCTGGGAAAGTTCACGTTGATAATTATTGAATACAGGCCAAAAACGCTGAGCCTCTTCAGGGCTAAGATTTAGCCTTCGAGTTAAATATTCTACTTTAACGGCTTCAATCTGCTTACCATGCTTGTCACCCGACTGGGCAAGGGCAGTAGTACTTAGGCCAATTAAGACTAGTAAATTAAAAATCCATTTCTTCATCAAAATACTCCTTTATAATGTCGACTCAAGGTATTCTTCGATCTCTTGTTTTGAGAATCCATCCTCGGTTCTGGGTATATTATTCGTTTTTTCCAGATGTTCTGCAATTACTTCACCATCGCCAAGGCTGCTATAAGCCTGTAAGTAGTTCACAATTTCCTGCTCTGGAATTTCAGCAAGCTGTTGTTCAATGCTCTGGCTCTCATTGTGTCTGGAATTTAAGTAAGCACCCGTAGCTACTACGGCTGTAATACAGGCAGCTGCTGCGTATTTGAACCAGCCAGGAACCAGCCTCCTGACTTTAGCTTCCGGTTGTACCTCGTTGGCACCCACCGTTTTGGCTAAAATTTTATTTTGTAACTGGTCAAAATAGCCATCGGGTACAATAAACTCACTTCCCTTTTCTGCTTGCTCAATATTGATGCGGGTTTGCAAACTCTCGCTTAAGCTATCAAAGTAGCCTGTAGGCACTTTAAAGCCGTCCAAAGGTACTTCCTCTCTCAGCCTATCCAGCCTAATTGCCGATGCGATCCGTTCTTCCAACATGTCAAAATACCCGTCTGGCACCTCGAATTTATTTCGGCTCAAAATCGGGTCAATTCGTACTCTCGCCGTTATATTTTCTTTTAAATTCTCGAAGTAATTATCAGGCACAGCAAATGGATTTACAACATCCATGGCTGCAAGATTTGGCGCATCATCCTTCCAATCCTCATGTCTATTTGTCAAATCCATATAATACTGATTGCTTTCAGAGCCAATGGTTTAATCATTGCTCAATAAAAAACTCTCTATTTTTTTTACTGCTAAATGGAAGGATGCTTTTAGTGCCCCAACACTTGTTCCGGTGATTTCAGAAATATCTTCGTACTTTAAATCGTCGTAATATTTCATATTAAAAACCAGGCGTTGTTTTTCTGGCAAAGTTAATAAAGCTTGCTGAAGCTTTTTCTGAATTTTATCGCCTGTAAAATAATTGGTGTCTTCCAGTTTATCTGCCAGTCCGTATATTACGTCATCCAGAGGGACGTTATTCTTTTGTTTCTTTTTATTTAAGAATGTTATGCACTCATTGGTAGCAATTCTATACAGCCAGGTATATAATTGTGAGTCACTTCTAAAATTCGCGAGGTATTTCCAAACTTTTACAAAAATATCCTGCACAAGGTCATCCGCGTCGTCATGGTCAATAACCATTCGCCTAACATGCCAGTAAACTTTTTGCTGATACTTTTTTAAGAGCAAGCTAAATGCTTCATTACGGGTATGGTCATTGGCAAATTTCTCTAGTATTTCTGAATCTTCAACTTGCTTCATATATTGCAATAACCCTCCTTATAATTTTTTTTTAACTAGGCCTATCAGATTTATTTTCTAAATATATCAATGTGTTAGCATAAAGCAAATTCAAGTATGTTTTGTGTTAAAAAATAGAAGGGATTTGCAGTTGATTTGCTCTTCATTGATCTCTTAGTCTACCCATGCGTTTGTTCGGGCCGAGATTCGAATACATATAGACGTGGTTTTTCGTAAACCCAGTTAAAGTCGAATGGATTAGTTCCATTGATATAAAAACGAGCGCATCGCCTGCTGGTTTTTTGGGTTGAAATAGGGGCTATTTTATATTAACGGAAACTATAGAAGCAGTTGAAGGAGGATGCTGAACTTTCAGCTTTATTTTAATATTTTCTTAGGAAGCTGATCGTTTCATCACAAACCTCTTTTAATTTCTCAGGAATTTCATTGGCCGTCCAGGGATGTTTAGCGCCAAATACATGGTCTCCTTCCTCAATAAGTAATAATTGGCTTTTAGCATTTTGCCGGTTCAACTCTTTAGCCTGCGCTACGGCTACTCCGGGGTCTGCGGTGCCATGAATGATAAGCCATGGTTGTGAAACTTTTTTTGCAGCAGAGTCAATTTCCAGAAGCTCAGAATTGTGCTCGAGATCTTCTAGCAAAGTAACGTTCAGTGGCATCTGCTGCTTGGTTCGCATATTAACAGAATATATAACCCCATCTTTTTTCCATTGGCTTTCTTGTTCGGGCTGCCACATATTGCTGAATCTATTAACCGATGCCCAGGTAACAAGCCCGCTGATACGATGGTCTTCTGCCGCCTGAATAATGCAGATACCTCCACCGCGGCTGTGCCCGATCAGAAAAACTCTTTCTGGCGCTTTAAATTCTTCGCCACTTAGGGCAAAGGTTAAAACCTCATCCAAATCGAAAAGTTCCTTTGAAAATGTATTTTGCCCAAACGCCTCTAAGTCGTCAAATACCTCCTTTTCCTTAAGGCTTATACCATTATGGGAAAAGTTAAATTTTAGGAATTGAAATCCTTTTTCGACAAAGTACTTAGCAGTTAGGTTGTGTGTTCCCCAGTCTTTAAATCCTTTAAACCCATGAACAAATATCACCAGGGGATAATTTCCTGGCCCGTCAGGAGTGCTAAGGTCGGCGGCGATTGGCTTTCCAGAAGCCCCTGATATAATATAAGAGTAAGATTTCATTACGGTGTATTACAGTCAGTTAAGATGTTTTCCATTGACTTAACAAACTCGGTACCGCCTGGTTTAAAGAATGTTTGCTCTGCTTTCGAAACAGCTCTTAATGACTGTTCTAAGACTTCTTTTCCTTTATCTGTCAGATTAACCAGTTTCGCCCGGGCATCTCCCGAAAGTTTAATCCGTTCGATATAGTTTTTCTTTTCAAGGCTAGCCAGTATTCGTGATGTCATCATACGGTCTATTCTTGAAAATTTTGCTACTTGGTGCTGGTAAACATTTATATGGCTCTCTGTTAAAAAGTCGCTTATGTAAAGCACAATAAATTGTGTGTAGGTAAGGTCATAAGCTGATAAAAGCTGATTGGCTGCCCTTTGCCAACACATTTCTATTTGCCATAACAAAAATCCGGGTGCGTCTTCAACTCTATCGGGTGTGGATATATTTAATGGACTTCTATTCATTGCTCCAATCTCTATCTCTCTTTATTCCCCAAATAAAATAAAAATTATTTTTTTAGGATAATTTTTGAATTACTTTTTTATTCACTAAAGCACACCTACTCTAATGAATAAAAAGTTAAATGAAGATTTGTTTTAAATAGTGTCGTTACAGTTAAGAAATAAATTGCGGAAGCTGCTGATTAACAACAAAAAAAGGCATCCGTAGTTAAACAGATGCCTTTTTTTAGCTGTCAGCTGTGAGCGATCAGGTATGAGCTTTTAGCTATGAGCTAACCGCTCTAACCTATCCTTTCTTTCTCGTGATAACTTTCTGTACCGCTTTGATGATATGGTCAGCGTCCAGTCCGTATTTTGTCATTAACTGGGCAGGGGTTCCGCTTTCGCCGAAGCTGTCGTTAACGGCAACATATTCCTGTGGAGTTGGGTTGTGCTGGGCAAGCAACTGGGCGATGCTGTCGCCTAAGCCGCCCAGGCGGTTATGCTCTTCTGCTGTTACCACGCAGCCTGTTTTTGCTACGGATTTCAATACCGCCTCTTCGTCCAATGGCTTAATGGTGTGGATGTTGATGATCTCGGCATCGATGCCCATTTCTGCCAGCTTTTCGCCAGCCTGGATGGCTTCCCATACCAAATGGCCTGTAGCGAAGATACTTACATCAGCCCCTTCATTTACCATCCATGCCTTGCCGATTTCGAACTTCTGGTCAGGGTCGGTAAAGATTGGAACTACCGGGCGGCCGAAACGCAGGTAAACCGGGCCATGGTGGTCGGCAATAGCCATTGTTGCAGCTTTGGTTTGGTTGTAATCGCATGGGTTGATCACCGTCATGCCCGGAAGCATTTTCATCAGGCCAATATCCTCTAAAATCTGGTGGGTGGCGCCATCTTCCCCAAGGGTTAAGCCTGCATGGGAAGCACAGATTTTAACGTTTTTATCTGAATAGGCAATCGACTGGCGGATCTGGTCGTATACCCGGCCGGTAGAAAAGTTAGCGAATGTCCCGGTGAAAGGGATTTTTCCGCCAATAGTCATACCTGCTGCAATGCCCATCATGTTTGCCTCGGCAATACCAATCTGGAAGAAACGCTCAGGAAACTCTTTAATAAAAGCTTCCATTTTCAGTGAGCCTACAAGGTCGGCACAAAGTGCCACTACTTCAGGGTTCTTTTTTCCGGCTTCTAACAAGCCGGCTCCAAAGCCTGAACGTGTATCTTTCTTTTCTGTAAAAGTGTATTTTTTCATTTTCTTTAGCTGTGAGGTATGTTTATAGCTTTGAGATATCAGCTGTCAGGTATCAGCTTTCTGCTACCGTTACAACTCATCCTCTGCATGAAATCCCAGCTCATAGCTGACACCTCATAGCTCATACCTAATACCTTCTCCTAATAATCCTGCAATGTTGAACTTAACTGGTCCAAAGCCTGTTTCAGCTGCTCGTCGTTAGGGGCAACGCCATGCCATTTGTGAGAGCCCATCATGAAGTCCACGCCGTGGCCCATGTTGGTTTTCATTAAGATCATGATTGGCTTGCCCTGGAATGCCCTTGATTTAGCTTCTTCCAATGCGCTGATGATGTTTTCCAGGTCGTTTCCATCGGCTTCCATCACATCCCATCCGAAAGCTTCCCATTTAGC
>CBIHNR010000129.1:0-16045 GCA_966211215.1 uncultured Pedobacter sp. | reverse complement strand
CAGCCGTGGTAATTTCTCCGCTAATTGCCCTGATGAAAAATCAGGTGGACCAATTAAGAGCTTTTGGCGGAACAGATAGTATTGCACACTTTCTAAATTCATCCTTAAATAAGGCAGAAATTACAAAGGTTAAGCAGGATGTTTTAAGTGGCGAGACTAAACTTTTATACGTAGCGCCCGAATCCCTGTCAAAAGCTGAAAACATTGATTTTCTTCGCCTTATTACTGTTTCATTTGTGGCAGTAGATGAGGCACACTGTATTTCTGAATGGGGGCATGACTTTCGGCCTGAATACCGGAAAATCCGACAGGTGATCAGCAATTTGGGAGAGAATATTCCGATTATTGCTTTAACCGCCACCGCCACGCCTAAAGTACAACAAGATATTATTAAAAACCTTCAGATGAACAAAGCCACTTTGTTCAAATCTTCATTTAACCGTTCTAACTTGTTTTATGAAGTAAGGCCTAAAAGGAATATCCTGAAGGAAATTATACGTTTTATAAAGTCGCATCCCGGCAAAACCGGAATTGTTTATTGCTTAAGCCGTAAAAAAGTAGAAGAAGTTGCAGAAGCGTTAAATCTGAACGGAATAAAGGCGTTGCCTTATCATGCGGGCCTGGAACCCAAAGTACGTGCAGATACTCAGGATAAATTCCTTATGGAAGATGTAGAGGTGATTGTTGCTACAATTGCTTTTGGAATGGGTATTGATAAGCCGGATGTTCGTTATGTAATTCATCACGATATTCCAAAGAGTATGGAAGGGTATTATCAGGAAACCGGACGTGCCGGGCGTGATGGGGGCGAAGGCGTTTGCGTGGCGTTTTACTCGGAGAAGGATATTGATAAACTGGCGAAGTTTATGAAAGATAAGCCGGTGTCCGAGCGAGAAATTGGTACCCAGATTTTAAAGGAGGTGATTGATTATGCTGAATCATCAGTTTGCCGCCGTAAGCAGATTCTACACTACTTCGGGGAAAATTTCAACGAAGCCGGATGTGGGGAAATGTGTGATAACTGCCGTGCCCAGAAAACCCATTTTGATGGAGCTGAAAAGCTACAGCATACTTTACAGGTTATTGGAGCGCTTGGCGAAAAATTCGACGACCACCATATAATTAGCTTTATGATGGGGGAGGAAACTCCGCAAATAGTAGCTTATGACCATAACAAGCTTCCTGAGTTTGGAGGCGGAAAAGAAGATGGCATAACCTTATGGAAATCCCTGCTAAGACAAGCTTTGCTCAATAATTACATTTCAAAAGATATTGACAGTTATGGCTTGTTAAGGCTAACTAAGTCTGGAAAGGCATTTATCGAAAGTCCACACTCGGTTCGCTTTATATTAAACAGGCAGATGGAAGCCGGCGAAGATGAGCAGGAAGATGGCGGGCAGCAGGGTGGAGGTACACTGGATACCGAGCTTTTGAAGATGCTCAAGGAACTTCGCAAGAAGATTGCCAAACAGAAAAGCCTACCTCCATTCGTTATTTTTCAGGATCCGTCTCTTGATGAAATGTGTACGCACTACCCAGTTAGCATTGATGAATTAAAGCAAATTCAAGGTGTAGGTGCGGGTAAGGCTATGAAGTTCGGTGCACCTTTTATCGAATTGATCAAAAAGTATGTAGAGGAGAACGATATTGACAGGCCTATTGACCTTGTTATCAAAAGTGCTGCAAATAAATCTGCATTAAAGGTATCTATCATTCAGAATATCGACCGTAAAATTGCTCTTGAGGATATTGCATCTGCCAAAGGCATTAGTTATGAAGATATTATCCGTGAAGTGGAATCGATTGTAAACTCTGGCACCAAATTGAACCTGAATTATTATATCGATGAAATGATTGATGAAGACCGACAGGATGAAGTTTTCGATTATTTCAGGTCGGCAGAAGTTGATTCAATTGATGAGGCATTGAAAGAACTTGGAAGCGATGATTACTCAATTGAAGAGCTTCAGTTAATGCGCATTAAGTTTTTATCAGAACTAGGAAATTAATACAATAACAGAAATAACAGAATAATTGGAAGTCGGATTTGCTGCTTTTTCGCCGCAAATCCGGCTTTTATATTTAATTAGAACATGATTAACATTATCCCAAACTTAAAACATACCGATAGTAATAATTTTTTTTTGATGGCTGGTCCATGTGCTATTGAAGGCGAGGAAATTGCATTAAGAATTGCAGAAAAGATCGTTAAAATAACTGACAAGCTTAATATTCCATACGTTTTTAAGGGGTCGTACAAAAAGGCAAACCGTTCGAGGATTGATTCCTTTACCGGCATTGGTGATGAAAAGGCTCTTAAAATTTTAGCGAGAATTGGGAAAGAGTTTGGGGTACCAACTGTTACTGATATTCATGAAAGTGCAGAGGCCGCTATGGCTGCCGAGTATGTTGATGTTTTGCAAATACCTGCTTTTTTATGCCGGCAAACCGACCTGTTGATTGCTGCTGCTAAAACGGGAAAAGTAATTAACATAAAAAAAGGGCAATTCCTGTCGGCAGGTTCTATGAAATTTGCGGTTGATAAGGTTATAGATTCTGGCAATAACAAGGTGATTTTAACCGACAGAGGAAATACATTTGGCTATCAGGACTTAATTGTTGACTACCGTGGCATTCCCGAAATGAAGTCTTTTGGAGTACCGGTAGTGATGGATTGTACGCACTCTCTTCAGCAGCCAAACCAAACCTCGGGAGTAACCGGAGGAAAACCTGCTTTAATCGAAACAATTGCTAAAGCAGCTATTGCAGTAGGGGCGGATGGTTTATTCATCGAAACTCATCCGGAACCAGAAAAAGCAAAGTCAGATGGAGCTAATATGCTGCACCTGACTTTACTTGAGCAACTGCTTGAAAAATTAATTCGAATAAGGCAAGCAGTGGTTTAATTGATGAAATTTTATGTGGTGCTGTGGAAAATTACTCCTTATTTATGGAAGCTTTTTCCTCAGCACTCATACCTTGTGGATGTCCGCTAACCACAAAATATTTTGAGTTTGTACTATTTACAATTGCAACCTGTCTGTTTTTTTGACCTAAGTAGTTAGCATAACGTACACTATGCGCCCTGAAATTTAAATAAGGCTGAGGGCGGTTAATTACAACTTTGTATCCGGTGTACAAATCATAATCTTTATAAGCAGCCGGAAGGTTTTCAGAAAATATCCATTTTCCATTCTCCTGGTAAATGAATTTTTTCATTTCCACGTTATAGTAAGCACTAATGTCTGGAATGTAATAGTATTCAACATTATTGTAGCCAGTGGGGCCCCATAATGGTTGTGACGCAATGTTACCGACAGATTTTTGCGCTCGAGATGGAGATATGCCGCATAGGAGCAGGCATACCACAATTGGGTAGAATAAATTTTTCATAAGTATAGATTTGATGTGCTTTAAAAAAGTCAAAATCTATGCCAGTAATTACAAATTATTAGCAGAAATGGTATCTTTGGCCCAGATGACTTTAACGCATAAAGAACAGAAAACAGTGGCTGAAGAAGTTCTTAAAAAATACGAGCTTGTGATTGGGTTAGAAATCCACGCGCAGCTTGCTACAAAAACTAAAATATTCTCCTCAGATCCGGCTTTTTTTGGCGCTGAGCCCAATAAACACACAACCCCAATATCATTAGGCTTACCCGGAACACTTCCAAAAATCAATAAAGAAGTTGTTAAGTATGCCGTAAAATTAGGCCTGGCAACCCATTGTAAGATTAATCTTGTGAATCGTTTTGACAGGAAGAATTATTTTTATGCGGATTTGCCTAAAGGTTATCAAATTACCCAAGACGAACTGCCAATCTGTCAAAAAGGTTATGTCACTATTAATTTAAAAGATAAGGAGCCCAAAAACGTACGTTTAAACCGTATCCATATGGAGGAGGATGCCGGTAAGAGTATGCATGACAGAGACGATAAGTACTCGTTAATCGACTTAAACCGTGATGGAGTGCCTTTGCTGGAAATTGTATCAGAGCCAGACCTTCGTTCAGCAGAAGAAGCAGCCGCTTATCTGACAGAAGTTCGTAAGATTGTGCGTTATCTTGAGGTTTGTGACGGCAATATGGAAGAAGGCAGTTTGCGTTGTGATGCGAATATTTCTGTTCGCTTAAAAGGGGCAACAGAGTATGGCAACCGCTGCGAAGTAAAGAATCTCAACTCGATTCGCAACCTCCAGCGAGCCATAAACTATGAGTTTAAAAGGCAGGTAAAACTTATAGAGGCAGGTAAAACAATAGATCAAAATACTTTAAACTTCGATGCTGTAACTGGTGTGACATCCGTTTTACGGTCAAAGGAAATGGCTTTGGATTACCGCTATTTTCCTGAACCAGATTTGCCACCTTTACATTTGTCGCAAGAGTGGGTTGACGAAATTCAAAAAACTCTTCCGGCTTTGCCAGAACAGAGAATTAAAAGGTATACTTCTGAATTTGGATTGTCAGAATACGATGCCTTACTATTAACAAATGATAAACCCGTCGCGGATTTTTATGAGGAGCTGGTAGGATATACTAAGAACTATAAATCAGCAGCTAACTGGGTAATAGGGCCAATTCAGTCCTATGTGAATGAGTCAGGCAAAGACATCTCGCAATTGCCGATTTCTGCAAAATCTATAGCGGAAATTATTGCTTTGGTAGACGAAAAGAAAATTAATAACACAGCAGCCACACAACAGGTCTTCCCGGCGCTTAAATCTTCAGTAGGGAAGAGTGTTGATGATTTAGTACACGAACTAAATCTGGTTATTGATACCAACACCGAGGACCTGGGCACATTTATAGACCAGGCTGTAAGTAAATTCCCGGATAAAGTTACTGAGTACAATAAAGGTAAAAAGGGCGTTTTAGGCTTGTTTATGGGCGAAGTGATGAAGCTTTCTGGCGGGAAAATCGATCCTAAAACAGCTAACAAATTAATAGTAGAAAAATTAGAATCTTTAAAGTGAAAAAAGCAATAGGATTAGGGCTCGCACTGTTTGCGATAGTATCTTGTAAAAATAAAGATCAGTTTACTATCGAGGGCACGCTCGAAAATGCAGGGGATTTAAAACAGGTGCTGCTTTATAAGGAAGACCTGCTTATTGATTCTGCAGTCCTAAATGAGGATAAGGAATTTAAATTTAATGTAGCTTCTCCCGATGCTACATTTTTTTATGTTGTTGCGAAAGATAAAAATTACTTGCTCGTTGCCCAAAATGGGGATGACCTGGATTTTCATGCTGACTTTACCAACCAAACTGGCGAATACTCTATAGAGGGTTCGGATATTGCGGACAAGCTGAAGAGTTATAATCAAATCAGTAATAAGTACGGAAAGGTTTTTCTAGGCCTGCAAAACCAGTTTCAGGAAAAGGTTTCTAAAAATCCGGCGGTTAAAGATTCCTTAGAGAGGGTTCTACTTCCGGTTTTCGAGAAAAATATGGAAGAATTTGGCCAGGCTTCATTAAAGTTCGGGCAAGAAAATAAAGACAACCTGGCAGGCTTTTATGCTATGAGTTCCTTAGATGTCTCAAAATATGAACCTCAATTACTTGATTACGCCGGGCAAATAAAGGGTAAATTCCTTAATAATAAGCCAGTTGAAGCTTTTTTATCCCGTATGGATAAAATAAAAGCTGTTGCCATCGGCCAAATTGCTCCCGATTTTGAAGCTCCAACATTAACTGGCGGCAAAATGAAGCTTTCTGACTTGAGAGGAAAATACGTGTTGCTTGATTTCTGGGCTTCATGGTGTGCGCCCTGCCGCCAGGAAAACCCTAACATTGTACGGATATATAACACATATAAAAATAAGAACTTCACTGTTCTGGGCGTTTCGCTTGACAATACCAAGCCTGATTGGGAAAAGGCAGTTAAAGCAGATAATCTGGACTGGAACCATGTATCAGAGTTAATGCAATGGGATAGCAAGATAGCCCGAGACTATCAGGTGGAATCCATTCCATCATCGTTCTTATTAGATCCGCAAGGAAAGATCATTGCCAAGAACCTGCGAGGGTCTGATCTTGAAGATTTTTTAAAGAAAACGTTGAAATAATCTCAGTAAATTGTTAAGTATTTGTGGTAGTTAACAATTATTTAATATTTGTTTAACCATTAGGTGCGTTTGAGCATATACTTTAGTGGCATAAATAAAAATCATGAGTTCAACAAAGCAAAAAATCCTGATAGTAGATGATGAACCGGATATAAGGGAACTTATTGAGTATAACTTAAAAAAAGAAGGTTATCAGGTTTACACAGCATCAAACGGGCAGGAAGGGGTTTCTGAGGCAAAGAAAACTCATCCCGATTTAATCATCCTGGATATTATGATGCCCAAAATGGATGGGATAGAAGCCTGCAGGATTTTACGTACTATGAACGATTTTAAAAATACGTTTATGGTATTCCTAACTGCAAGAAGTGAAGAATATTCAGAAATTGCTGGCTTTAACGTTGGTGCTGATGATTATATCGCCAAACCTATAAAGCCAAGGGCGCTGGTAAGCCGTATTAACGCCATACTTCGCAGAAACAGCCAGCCTGAAGAAGTGGCAGAAAATAAGCTTGAAATTTCTGATTTAGTAATAGACAGGGAAACGTATCTGGTTTATCGCCAGGGAGAAAAAATCGTACTTGCCAAAAAGGAGTTTGAATTATTGTATTTGTTGGCTTCCAAGCCAGGCAAAGTTTACACTCGTGAGGTAATCCTTAAAAGCATTTGGGAAGATTCAGTAGTGGTTACAAACCGAACCATTGATGTACATATACGTAAGCTACGCGAAAAGTTAGGCGAAACCTATGTGAGCACGGTTAAGGGTGTGGGTTATAAATTCGAAGCTTAGCCGCTCTATACAAGGGGCAAAATGCTCCATACTCCAAATCATAATAGGAATTGTGGCATGCAAAATCTATCTTTGCCCAAGTTCTTTACATAAATTTATATACCAGCAAGGTTCTTATCAGCTTTAAAGGCTGATAAGATTAAAAAGGAACCGTGTGTAATTCACGGGCTGTTGCGCAACTGTAAGTAACGGAAAGTTACCGCCGGAGATGCCCATTGTTTGTACCAAAAGCAAATGAGAAGGGTGGCAGTAATGTTACAAGCCAGGATACTTGCCCCGCTGTGTTAGGCAAATGCTTTCGCAATAAAAGCAGTAGTCTGAAAGTAAAAATGATATTGGCAGGGTTTAGTGTGCCTTTCCTGTATTATTGCGCTTTTTTCCTACCATTTTTCGAAAGTATACCAAAAACGTAAGGGACATTAATTTAATTAATGTTTAACAAAGTTTTATGCGTATGCTCAAAAACAACCTCGGCTACCCTCGTGTGGGAAGCCAAAGACAATTGAAAAAAGCCTGTGAATCTTATTGGGCAGGCAAGATTACTAAAAACGAACTTTTCCATGAGGCGTGGAAAATTCGTGAGCAGAACTGGAACCTCCAGTTAGAGGCAGGTATCGACCTCTTGCCATGCAATGATTTCAGCTTTTATGACCAGATGCTGGACATGTCACTTCTATTAGGTGTGGTGCCAAAGCGTTTCACCCCTGTATTGACGGAAGTGCCTGGCAACACAGAAACAGACCTTTATTTTGCGATGGCAAGGGGATATCAGAAAGATGGCCTTGACATCACAGCAATGGAAATGACCAAGTGGTTCGATACCAATTATCACTATTTAGTGCCTGAATTTACAGCTAACCAGGAATTCAGAGTGTTCTCGGATAAACCTTTCGCAGAATTTAACAGTGCTAAGCAGCTAACCGGGAAAAATGCCAAGCCTGTTATTATCGGCCCCGTTACTTATCTTTTACTTGGCAAGGAAAAGTATGAGACCGCAGATGAGAAGCCATTTAACCGCATTGACTTTATCAAAAAGCTTGTTCCTGTTTATGTAAATGCTATTAATAAATTTAAAGCTTTTGGAGCGGAGTGGATCCAGTTGGATGAGCCAGTTTTATGCCTTGACCTGACTGACGCAGAAAGGCAGGCATTTGAATTTGCGTATAAAGAGATTAGCCGCAGTTGTCCCGGTATTAATATTCTGCTTGCCACTTATTTTGAGGGCTTGCAAAATAATACTGGATTAGCCGTAAATCTACCCGTTACTGCCTTGCATATTGATCTGGTTCGAGCGCCTCAGCAATTAAATGATGTATTGGGCGAAGCTTCCAGGAACAAAATTATTCTTTCGTTGGGTGTGGTTGACGGAAGAAATATCTGGAAAAACGATTACGAAAAATCACTGGCTTTGATCGATACGGCTGTTAAAACGCTCGGGAAAGATCGAGTGATGATTGCTCCGTCATGCTCGTTATTGCATACTCCATTCGACCTTGACCTTGAAACCGAGTTGCAGCCGGAGATTAAAAATTGGATGGCCTTTGCTAAGCAAAAGTTAAATGAACTGAACGAGCTTAGTCAGATTTTAGATGGAAATGAGTATTTGCTAGAAACGAATAAAATAGCGAATGAAAGCAGAAAGGCGTCGTCACTAATTCATAAAACTGAAGTGAAAAGCCGCGTAGCTAATATCTCAGAAGCGGAGTCCCAACGTACAAGTAATTTCCAGATCAGGCAGGCTCTTCAGGCAGAACGTTTTAACCTTCCGCTATTTCCTACAACTACGATAGGCTCTTTTCCTCAAACAGATGATATCCGCCAGTTAAGGGCAAAGCTAAAAAAAGGCGAGATTTCTTTGCTCCAGTACGATGAGGCTATCGAAGCGGCTACCCTAAATTCTATCCGATTGCAGGAGGAAATTGGTTTAGATGTATTGGTTCATGGAGAGTTTGAGCGTAATGATATGGTGGAATATTTTGGTGAATTGTTAGATGGTTTTCTATTCACCAAAAATGGCTGGGTACAAAGTTATGGTAGCCGATGTGTAAAGCCACCGGTTATTTTTGGGGATGTCAGTCGTCCTGCGGACATGACGGTTCGCTGGAGTAGCTTTGCTCAGGCGAATACAGAAAAGCCGATGAAGGGGATGCTCACAGGCCCGATTACAATTCTACAATGGTCTTTTGTACGCGACGACCAGCCCCGCTCTGTTACTGCGAACCAAATTGCCCTGGCTATTCGCGACGAGGTGGTGGCGCTTGAAAAGGCGGGAATTAATATCATCCAAATTGATGAGCCGGCTATTCGCGAAGGCTTGCCGTTGAGAAAAAAGGATAGGACAGAGTATTTAGATTGGGCTATCAGAGCCTTCCGTATTTCTGCAAGTGGTGTTAAGGATGAAACGCAGATTCACACGCACATGTGCTACAGCGAGTTTAATGATATTATTCAAAATATAGCAGAAATGGATGCTGATGTGATTACTATTGAAACTTCACGTTCGCAGATGGAGTTGCTTGATGCTTTTGCTGATTTCAATTATCCCAATGAAATCGGTCCGGGAGTTTATGATATCCATGCGCCACGTATTCCAACGGTAGAGGAAATGGTTAGCTTGTTAGAGAAAGCTGCGGTTTCTATTCCTGTTCGAAATTTATGGGTAAACCCTGATTGCGGGTTGAAAACCAGGAAGTGGCCTGAAACTAAGCAGGCATTAATAAACATGGTTAATGCTGCCCAAGTTATTAGGGAGAAGGTTTCTGAAATAGCTTAAGCTTTTTTACAAGCAGGGCGGTGTTATGGCTCTGCTTGTTTTATAGCGATTCTGGAGACTCATTTTCATGAGCGAATCCGTAGAGCGCTACGCTGAACTCTAAGGACAGAAAGGTTCTACCATGAATGTCATAGGATACTTCAACTGCCCCAACTTTTTCTATCCGTCCATGAACATTGTAAGAGATTCGCCCTTTGCCAGGATGCTAATCTTTAATGTCACCTTATTTGAAATACAAATTATATGGGATTATAAAATGATGCTGCTCTTGAAAATTATACCAATTTTTGGTAACTTTAAAGAAAATCGATGGGTTATGAACAAAAATACTTCAATATCATTAGGAAACTATTTTGATAATTTTATTCAAAGCAGAATATCAGCAGGACGATTTAAAAATGCAAGTGAAGTAGTGCGCGCCGGATTAAGGCTTTTAGAAGAAGAGGAAAACAAGATTATAGCTTTAAGACAAGCTATTCAAGAAGGAGTAGACAGTGGCATTGCTTATGACTTTGATCCTAAGTCCCATTTGGAAACATTAAAAGCCAATAAGAACTTGGATGGCGAAGTATAAATTAACAAATAAAGCAGTGGATGATTTAACCCAGATTTGGAATTATACAATTGACAGATGGTCTGAAAATCAAGCAGACAAGTACTATCAAATGCTTTTAGATAATTTTAACGAAGCGGCAAATAACCCTGATTTAGGGAAAAATTATTCAGGGGTAATCGAAAATTTGTTCGGAATTAGAGTTGGACGGCACATCATCTTTTATCGCAAGATCGAAGAAAATGAAATAGAAATCACTAGAATTCTCCATGAGCAAATGGATTTAAAAAGTAGAATAAAAGAAAAATAGCAATGAAGGCCCGGTTGGACGCCCGTCCCACTTATCCGGGGAACCTTCGGTCGTTTCAGACGGGAGTGCTGTCGCCTCTTTTCAATCAGTTTAATACCTCTTGTCATATTTTTCCGGCTTTCGGGGCATAAACTATGCAAAGCAAACCTGCGGATAAAGGGAGCACCTGCCTTTATTTAAAAAGATACTCAATATCTTCCATAGTTAAATTTTTCACAAAACCATCTTCTCCACCAATCAGGTCTTCGGCCAGAGCTTTTTTACGTTCCTGTAAATGAATGATCTTTTCTTCTATAGTATCTCTGCAAGCCATTTTGTAGGCAAAAACATTTTTAGTTTGCCCAATACGATGTGTGCGGTCAATAGCCTGTTGCTGCACCGCAGTATTCCACCAGGGGTCAAAAAGAAATACATAATCAGCAGCGGTAAGGTTCAATCCTGCATTCCCGGCCATCAAACTGATTAGAAAAACATTGGCGGTATTTCCGTCTTGCTGAAAAGCCTGCACCATTTCCATTCGCTTATGCGGAGGTGTTTGTCCATCGAAATGGTAAAAAGAAATCTCATTGCGTTCCATTTCGTCCTTCAGCAAATTAAGCATTTTGGCAAACTGGGAAAACACCAGCACCTTATGGCCTTTTAAGTTATTTTTTAGCTCATCTATTAGCACTTCCATTTTAACTGAATCTTCGCAGAAGCGGTCTTCTGCCGGCAAAAGGAGTGGCGAATTACACACTTGTCTTAGTCTCATAATTCCCTGTATAATAGAAAGCTTGCTTTTATTTAAGCCATCCCTTTCTATCTCCAGAAAAATCGAACTTCGGATAGTGTTTTTTATAGATTCATATTGCTCCATTTGAATCATACCCATATCGCACCAAAGCGTTAGTTCTGTTTTTGCAGGAAGATCAGGAGCTACCTGATCTTTAGTTCTCCTAAGGATAAAGGGAGCGGTTAATTTTTGAAGAGATTTCGTTTTTACAGGATCATTATCCCGGTCTATAGGGTCAGAATATTGTTGTTTGAAAAAATCGCGGCTCCCGAATAATCCCGGCAGCAGAAAGTTGAGTTGTGAATAAAGATCGAAGGTATTATTCATTACTGGAGTGCCACTCAAAGCAACCCGTGTATGCGCACGCAAGCGTATTACTGCCTGAGTTATCAGGGCATAGGGATTTTTAATATTATGACTTTCATCCAGAACGGCTACACAAAAAACAATTTTGTCCAGATGCTCTATATCAGACCGCATGGTTCCGTAACTGGTGATAATGATATCTGCATCCGTTTGAGTAAGGTTTTCGGGTTTTCTGCCTGCCCCATGATAAACCAGTATACGTAATCCTGGCGTAAACTTTTGGAGTTCCTGCTGCCAGTTATAGATTAGGGAGGATGGGCAAACGACTAAATGCTTCATTTCCGGATTTGCTTCCAGGCGATTAGCCAGGAAGCAAATAGTTTGGAGCGTTTTTCCCAGTCCCATGTCATCTGCCAAACAGGCTCCTGCACCTGCTTTTGCCAAAAGAACCATCCATTCATATCCTTTCTGCTGATAAGGACGCAATTCTGCCAGTTCTACAATGGCAGGAACAGAAGTACATAAGTCCCCTGTTTGCCATTGTTCCCATTGCCTCCACCATTCCTTATTAAACACAGGATTTAGCACCTGTTCGCCGGAGCCCGGTTCATGCTGAGTGATGGCTAGCCAGCGTTCCAGGAAAATTTCATTATCCAGGATGCGTCCATGTTTAATGATGGTTGCATATTTCTGTAACCAGGCCTCATCCAAAATGGCTATTTTATCATCTTTTAAAAGTAAGTGATGTTGGCCGGACAGTAAAATCCGCTGAAGTTTTATCAATGGAACTTCCTCAGCTCCAAAACGCACATGGAGTTGAATTTTTAGTTCATTTCCGTTTTCTTCTTTAATCTGGAAATCTGTTTCTGCTTTATGTTCTGAATAACGGAAGTGTCTCAAAAGGTCCATCCCCGCTAAGCGTACATTTAATTCGATCAAATGGTGATATACCTTAAGGAACCATTGTTTCTTCTTTGCTTCGTCAAAGGTGAGAAAGAAATAACCGTTGCGTTGTTGCTCAAAAGAGGGGTGAAGGCCTTTTAAAAGTTCAATAAATTGGGTTTCTTGCTCCAGATTTCGTTTAATACTGTAGGATTTTCCGTTTCTGATAAGGTCTTCGATTTCTTTATATGGCCCCTCGATTAAAATGCCATCATAGATCCATTGCGGAGTCAGCATTAGAAATGATCCACTTAGCTCAGAAACCATTAACTGGCTTTGAGGCACTGTATCAATCAGGTTTTTGTTGAAGATGTTATTGCGATCTACTTTATAGGTTTCCTCCAGCTTCAAAAGAACATGCTTTATGAAATCTTCTTCCTTTCTTCCGTATTGTTTAATTTCAGGTGATTCAAGCCATTCAATTGTTTTAAAGTCCTTATATCCAAGCAAATAATATTCATTGTTTTTTTCGAGGAAGAAATGATACCGATTAAACTGACTTAGAGGATCTACGCCTCCAGTCCATTGAATACCAACCATAATCTGCAGCTCATTGTTGTTTTTTTGTGCCTTGAAACGAGGTATAGGCTTTTGTGCACTAAACGAACATGGAGTTGTTTTAAGCCTATTGGAGGATTCTGTAATTCTATGATACCATTTAACCGAGAAAAAAAATGGCATGAGGTGAGCTATTGTTTCGTGCATTTTTCTGAGGAAGATGGTATCCAAATCGGCTGTGCCTCGTTGCTTTGCAGAAAGCGCCGGCAGTTGATTCTTTATATTTTGGATGCCTGTTTGTGTAAAAACTTGCAGGCTGTTTTTTATCTCTTTAGGAAGTTTAGGGGCTTTCTTTTTCAGCTCTGCACTATTCAGTTCCTTCACTTCATAAGAAATTGCGGCAGCTGATTTATTAATTTCAAACGAGTGAAGGATAACACCATCCTTTAATAATTTTTGAGGGCTAAGTAGTAGTAGCAGCATGACAATAGAGGGTAAATATAGCGTATTAATAAAGCGAAAAATATCATGATTCAAAAACTTCCTTGTAGCTTTTATCAATGTAAAAACTCTTCGGTTTCTAAAGAATGCAATTCTTTCATGTGTTTAAGGAAGAGATAAAGAGACTAAACCGCTGCGGGGTGCTTATCGGTGATTCATGCTTTTCTGTAAAATCAAGCGTATTTGTTTGCCATTGGTTTCAGCCAACGGAGTTAACTTAAGGATTTCGAGGTGCGCCGTAGGTGTAAAATTTCGGTAGAAAATTTAATTGCGAATGGTTTTGCGTGGAAGGTACGCTATCCCGAATGTTCGGGAGTACCGGTACCTACGGCACCGAATTTATAATGACCTGTTTTTTCTACCGACCTTTAACCCCGATGGGGTTGTTAATTACAGGAAAAGAAAAGAGGCTTTAGCTTTATTTCGATGGTATGTATTATTGTGAAAATTAAGCTTTTAGGTATTTATTGGTTAGTGAATTTTTATTGCGAATTCGTAATTAGAGGCAAATCCTTTAATCGTTCGGTAAATGCGAGCATCCATATCTAATCTTTCTATTAAACTTTTTGATTGGTGCGCTTATCGGGTATTTTCGCCATTAAATCGCTACTTTTGCGGCGTGAAAGTTCCCAGGTTACAGGATCTTATTCTTTTCGAGAATGATGATCTGATTGTGGTTAATAAGCCGCCTTTTATTAGTTCGCTGCATGAGCGCGACGGCGGTGAGATTAATATGTTAAATATTGCCCGCCAATATATTCCCGATGCTCAGATTTGCCATCGGTTAGATAAAGAAACTTCTGGTTGTTTGATTATTGCTAAAAATCCGGCGGCTTACCGCTCAATTTCGATGCAGTTTGAGCGGCGGAAGGTTAAGAAAGTTTACCATGCTGTGGTTAACGGTACGCATGTTTTTAATGAACTGACAGTTGATTTACCTATTCTCAATTTAGGTAATAAAAATGTGAGTATCAGTAAGATGGAGGGAAAGCCAGCCCTTACGTTATTCAATTCCCTGAAATTTTTTAAGCATTACACGCTAATTGAATGCCAGCCGGTTACAGGTAGGATGCACCAGATCAGGATTCACCTGGCTACGCAAAGGGCTTCTATCGCCGGCGATGAAATGTATGGTGGCAAGCCGGTGTTTTTATCGCATATTAAGCGCGGCTATCATTTAGGTAAAGATCAGGAGGAATTACCAATAATGAAACGTTTTGCCCTTCATGCCAAAGAAGTTACTTTTAAAGTGAACGAAGAGGAAGAAGTTACGGTTGAAGCTCCGTATCCCAAAGATTTTGCTACCCTTGTGAAGTTGCTTGAGAAGCATGATGGGTAATTGTGGATAGAGACTAGTGATTGGAGGTTAGAGATTAGTCTGAGTTTGCTATTTAATTATGGCGCCCAGGCTCCATGGTTCCCATAAATAAAAAGGTTAGAGATTAAATCTGCGCTTTGCAATCCTAATCTCCAACCTCTATTCTCTGGTCACTGCGTTATGTAGTATACCCTAGAATTTTGAGTACTTGCTTACTGTTCTGTTCTTCGCCGAATACGTCGAAGTTGAAAGTTTCGTCGCGGTTGCGGCGTATAATTACATGCTTCGGAGATGGCAGTAGGCAGTGGTGAATACCTCCGTATCCACTTAGCACTTCCTGGTATGCGCCAGTATGGAAGAACCCTAGGTATTGCACTTTACGGGTTTTTGGCATAAACACTGAGTTCATGTGTGCTTCCTGATTGTAGTAATCTTGCCCGTCGCAGGTGATACCTCCTAAGTTTACGCGTTCATATTCTGAGTCCCAATTGTTTATTGGAAGCAAAATATATTTTTGGTTTAATGCCCATACGTCGGGTAAGTTGGTGATGAAAGAGCCATCCAGCATTAACCATTTCTCACGGTCGTTTTGTTGCTTGCGGCCTAATACTTTATACAAAATTCCAGATGCCTCGGCTACCGTGTATTTGCCAAATTCTGTTACGATATCTGGTTCTATTACATCGTGCTCTGCACAAATTTCCTTTATCCGCTTAACAATTTCGTTCACCATATATTCGTAATCGAAGTCGAATACCAGTGAATCTTTAAATGGCATACCGCCGCCAATATCAAGCGTAGTAAGGTCTGGGTTGATTTTCTTGAACTTGCAATAAAGAGTTACATACTTTTCTAACTCGTTCCAGTAATATGGCGTGTCTGAAATACCGGAGTTGATAAAAAAGTGAAGTAGCTTAACTTTAAAGTTAGGATTGTTAGAGATTTTGTTATTGTAAAAATCAATTACATCCTCCATTCGGATACCTAACCTGGAAGTATAGAATTGGGAATCAGGCTGCTCCTCAGAAGCAATACGAATACCCAGGCTGCAAGGGATATCAAGTTCGTCGTCATAAATGTTAAACTCTTCTTTATTGTCTAACACCGGAATGATGTTTTTGAAGCCATCATGAAACATATCAATAATGTATTGTTTGTATTGATAAGTTTTAAAACCGTTGCAAATTACGGTGATGTCTTTAGATACAACGCCATTTTT
>CBIHNR010000128.1:0-16085 GCA_966211215.1 uncultured Pedobacter sp. | reverse complement strand
ATTTCCTCTTCATGCTTTACTACCACTGGAGGTTTCTTTCCAAACCAAGCTTTAACTCTTTTTGAGTTACTATCGGCAATTAGGTACATACATGGCACTAGCACCAGGGTCAAGAACGTACCAAATGCCAAGCCGAAGATCATTGTCCATGACAATGGACCCCAGAAGGCTACGCTATCTCCTCCGAAATACAAATGTGGGTTAAACTCGCTGAAAAGCTTTGCAAAGTCGATGTTTAAACCGACAGCCAATGGAATAAGGCCTAAAATTGTAGCGGTTGCTGTAAGTAATACCGGAGTCATACGTGTTCTTCCAGCTTCAATCACAGCATCTTTAACCGTCATCCCCTGTTGAACCATCAAGTCGGTAAATTCCACAAGAAGAATACCGTTACGTACTACGATACCTGCAAGTGCGATAATACCTACCCCAGACATTACAATTGACATCTCCATACGGAAAATTATTATCCCCAGGAATACTCCGATAACACTGAACAATACCTCACTTAAAATAATAAGCGGTTTACTAATGGAATTAAACTGCAGTACCAGAATAATCAAGATCAAACCAAAAGCAGTCATTAAAGCTCCTCCAAGGAAGTTTGCCGTTTCCATTTGTTCTTCCTGCTCGCCTGCCATTTTTATCATCACACCATCAGGTGCTTTGAATTGGTTTATTTCCTGCTGAACCGCCGCTACTACTTCATTTGGGTTATATTCACCCAATACGTTAGATGAAAGGATAATAATCCGCTTCTGCTGCTTACGTTTTATACCACCGTAAGTGTTTATATAGTCGATATTAGCAAAAGATGACATTGGAACCTGACGAATCATTCCTCCCATTGCCATATCCCTGTAAGTTACCTTCATGTTGCGGATAGCCTGCAGATTGTTACGCTGATCTTCCTGTGCACGTACGTTGATCTCATAATCCTCATCATCATCACGGAATTTAGAGGCCTCCATGCCGTAAATGGCTGTACGAAGATCTTTACCGATCTGGCCTGTGGATATACCTTCACGATTAGCACGTTCACGATCAATATCAAAAAGAATCTCCGGCTTATTATTCTGAAAATCAGACCTCAACTCTTCAACTCCAGCAATTTGCTTAGCATCTAAATACTTCTTCAGCCTGTCTGCAGTTCTTACAATGGAATCCAGATTATCGCTGGTTATTTCTATTGAAATTGGCTTAGCCGTAGGAGGTCCGGATTGTTCCTTAGTCACTGAAATCTGTGCGCCTGGGATTCCTTTTACTGCACTTCTGATTTTGTCCAGATATATAGCGGTACTTTCGCCATCACGCTTGCCGAACTGGACAAAGGCAACTGTGACTTTTCCTTTATTGGTGTACTCTCCCTGATCTTCATCCTGTGGATCAGTTACCCCAACGGTCACGTTAGAAATGATAGAAGATACGATCTTGTTATCCCTTCCTACTACCTTAGTTACCCTGTCTTCCACCTTCTTCACCACCTGGTCGGTATACGCTTGATCCGTTCCGACCGGTAATTGCACGTACACATATATAAAGTTTGGATCAGACTCTGGAAAGAACACCACCTTCGGAGGAAATACCGATATCAAACCAATTGTAAAGATAAATAACCCTATTACACCAAAAATCATTGTCCGCGGGCGATCTACCGCCCAGCCCAGTAGTGCAGCATAGCGATCCTGGAACCGAGGCCAGGCATTTTCCTGGAATCTCTTTACCATACCATTTAAAAAGAAATGGTTCAAAAGATATAAAAGGGCAATAAATACAACAAAGTTGCCTAAACCAAACGAAGCTAAATAACCTAAAACAGCAACAACTCCGAAAATTAGTAATACTTTCTTTACTGTTTTATCGAAGGTTGGTTTTCGGTGCTCACGCTCTTGATGAGGATGCATAAAATCTACAGCAAACACCGGATTGATAATATATGCTACAACCAGAGACGCAAGCAAAGTGATGATTAGGGTTGTAGGAAGGAAAAACATAAACTTCCCGATGATTCCCGGCCAAAATAATAATGGCACAAACGGAGCAAGGGTAGTAAGAGTACCTGAAAGTACCGGTAAAAACACTTCGCCCGCAGCTATTTTGGCTGCTCTTACGATAGGCACTTTTCCATTTTCGAATATACGGTGGGTATTTTCGATCACTACAATAGCGTCGTCCACCACAATTCCCAAACCTAGCAAGAATGAGAACAGTACCACCATGTTCATGGTAAAGCTAAACCCTGCTATAGAGCCTAGTGCCGGCATAGTAAGGAATGCAACAAACATGGATAATGGCACCGACAATGCAACAAACAGCGCATTTGTAACACCCATAAAGAACATCAAGATTACAGTTACCAGGATGAATCCAATGATGATGGTGTTAATCAAATCGTGCAGTGTTACACGAGTTTGATCGGATTGATCTCCGGTTAATGTAATCTGAAGATTTTTAGGTAGTGACGTTTCCTGCATTTCCTTAATTAAAGCATTGATCTTATCAGATGCTTCGATTAGGTTTTCGCCACTCCGTTTTTTTACGTTAAGCGTAATTACATTCTTGCCATATAACCTGGCATAACTTTTTTGCTCTTTGAAGGAATCTTTAACATCGGCAATATCTTTCAAGTAAATTGAAGCACCTGTAGGCCCTTTAATTACCATATCGCCAATTTCCTCGGCTGATTTAAAATCTTTCTTAACGTTCAAAGTACGTCGAACACCATCCATAGGCACAGTACCTCCAGAGATCGTCATGTTTTCATAACGTATGGCATTCTCGATATCCGTAAAAGATACCTGAGCGGCAGCCATCTTATTCATGTCTACATTCACCTGAATTTCGGGTTCAAGGGCACCTACGATGTCAACGCCTGAAATTTCTTTCAAACCTTCTATGCGGTCTTCCAGATCATCAGCATACTTCTTCAAGGTTTTGAGGTCGTAATCTCCCGAAATGTTTACATATACAATAGGAAGATCGGCAAGATTAATATCCGAAACGGTAGGATCATTCGGCAAGTCGCTAGGCAAATCGCTTTTTGCTTTATCTACCGCATCTTTAACCAGCTGCTTCGCCTCTGACGTTTCCACGTTAGCGTTGAATTCGGCGCTGATCATCGAGAAATCCTGATAAGAATTTGAAGTGATCTTTTTCAAGCCCTTCAATCCCCGAAGCTCTTTCTCAATTTGCTTGGTTACCAAACTCTCCATGTTTCCGGGAGACGTTCCAGGGTAAACCGTTGTTATAAATATTTTGGGAATAATAACCTCCGGAAAATTCTCCTTCGGCATATTATTATAGGCTATTATGCCCATTATGGTGATGATAACAGTGATGACGTAGATCGCCATCTTATTATCAATTGCCCAGCTGGAGGGTTTAAATTCTTTAAATACGTCTTTCATCTTATTAAAGATTGAGTAATAATTAGGAATGGCCGGTTCTTAGAATTTAATAAGGTCGCCTTCGTTAAGATTCTGGAAACCAAGCGTTATCACTTTTTCTCCGGCTTTCAACCCGGCAATTACCTGGGCCTTACCTTCAGAAACTTTATCAGTAGAGATATCAACTTTTTTGGCTTTCCCTTTCTCTGCGACATATACATACTCTCCGCTTTCGGATTTTTGAATTGCATTAACCGGAACAGTTATCGCATCATTTGAGCGGTAGTCAACAATTTTTAACACCGCCAGCATATTTGGCTTGTAACGGCTTCTTCCTGGAAGTTTAACTTCCACATCAAAACTTCTAGAAGCCGGATCGATAACTTTAGAGGCAAATGTTACTTTAGTAACGATGCTATCCTTTGCATCAGGTAGAATTACCAATACTTCATCTCCGGTATTTACCTTTCCTGAGTAAGATTCTGCCACTTCAGCTTTAACTTTCAAATTGTTAGCATTTACGACTGTAAGTCCTGGCATTCCTGGGTTCAATGCCTGGCCTAGTTTAAGTTCCATTAAGTCAACAGTTCCAGAAATTGGCGACTTTAGCTTGTACATTGAAAGTTGTGATCTTAATACATCAATCTGTCTTTCTACACCTTCTTTTTGAGTTTTGGCTGTAAGATACTGTACCTCAGTTCCTATTTTCTGGTCCCATAAACTTTTTTGGCGTTTGTATAAAGTTGTAGCCAACTCTAACTGAGTTTGTAAGGATGAGATATTCTGACGAACCACTTTATCATCCAATTGCGCTAAAACCTGTCCTTTGCTCACTTGCTGTCCGGCTTTAACATAGATAGCAGTAATAACTCCGGGAGTTTCTGCACTTACCTGCACGTTTTCCTGAGCATCTACTTTACCTTGTACTTCTACAAAACTTTTGAAGGTCACTGGCTCAAGTTCAACTACCGAAACCTCAGAGGCTTCCTGGACATGCTTGGTACCTACCTCAGCTTCAAGCTTAGCTATTTTCCCATCAAGTTCAGCCCGTTCTTTTTTAAGTTGCGCTAATTCGGCTTTTTTATCTTCTGTTTTCCCGCAAGCTGCGATAAACACTATTGCTATTAAATAAATTAAGTTCTTCATTATATTAATTGAGTAATCGTTATTGGATGCGCCCGTAGGCATTGTCTAAATCTACTTTGCTTACCAGAGCATCGTATAATGCCTGGATATAGTTGTTTTCAGCTTGCTCGAGTGCCGTTTGAGCTTGAATTACTTCAAGGCTTGAGCCCACGCCTTCATGATATTTTATCTTCGACACACGTAGAACTTCCCTTGCTACCTCCATATTGCTTTTTTGATTATTCAGAGATGCAAGTCCATTCTCATAGGTTATTCTGGCTTGCTCTTGCTGAAGCAAAATTCCGTTCTTTACGTTATTTAAGATATTGTTTGATTTTTGAACCTCTATTTTGGCTTGGCGATACTGGTTTAATCTTTGAAATCCACTAAATATCGGAACATTGAGCTGCAATCCTACTAAACTCATTGCATATCCTCTGTTGTATAGTTTTCCAAACTCAAGTCCATAATACTGATATGCTGCGCTTCCAAATGCAGATAGCGAGGGAAGATTTTGGGCCCTTACCCTCTTCACATTGAGCTCATTAAGATCTCTTTGAGTTTGAAGCAAGCTATATTCTATCCGGTTTTTATATGCAGATGTATCTGTAGGTGTTGAGGCCTGAACCTCAATTTGAGTATCTGAAATCTTATCTTTCACCTGAAGATTATCAGTTATCGGCATCCCTATCTGAAACTTCAAAACCTGGGTTGACAATACCAGTAATCTTTCCGTATTGCCTCGGGTGGTAATGAGATTATTGTACAAAACTCGCAGCCTATCTAAGTCAATCTTCTCCACAAATCCTTGTTTATTTAATTCTGTAGTTTCTTTAAGTTGCTGAGCCAGTTGATTAATATTGGCATCTAGCAACCTCATCTGCTCATTACTTATTAAAACCTGATAGTACGCCTTGGTTACAGCAACCGTAGTTGCAATCTTGGTTCTGTTATAATTTTTTTCACTTAACTCCTTAAAAGTCTTGGATGCCTTAAGCCCAACCAAATAGCTGCCATCAAACAGCAATTGGTTAACGTTTAGCCCTGCGGTACTTGCATAGGGAATTGCAAATTCTAATCCAATTAACTCCCCAGGAGGAGCTGAGGGATCAAAGTTTCTAGCTTCGACCACAGAAACAGGCACTTTTAAATAATGCTGCAAATTTGCCGAACCACTTATCTGTGGTAAACCAAGCCCAGTGGTTTCTT
The DNA here is from genome assembly GCA_966211215.1 of uncultured Pedobacter sp. Taxonomy (GTDB): domain Bacteria; phylum Bacteroidota; class Bacteroidia; order Sphingobacteriales; family Sphingobacteriaceae; genus Desertivirga. The sequence continues at coordinate 10,365 of CBIHNR010000128.1, read as the reverse complement.
TAACCTTATATCTGGCACTTTCAATATCCAATTTTGCATTTTTCAAGGAATCCTGATTTTCATAAGCATACTCCAGACACTCCTTAAGATTAAACTGGTACGTTCGCGCCTGGGGATTCTGCTGCGCCCGTATCTTAAGGCTGCTTAGAAGTATAAAGGTGACAAGTAGGGTGTTTCTCATAATCCTATACTATTCTTCTGTTATTTGTTTGTATTGATTGATTAAGGCATGCCCTTTCAGTGAGCATAATCCGTATAAATAATGTTCTGTTACTTCTGCCATCACCTCCGACAAATTAAACTTTCCGGGGGCATAGGCTACCTGGTTAAAAATCATATCTACCTGTTCCATTCGCATAATTGAAAGAATTTCCATGTTAATTCCCTTTCTGAACAAGCCTTCATCTATCCCACGTTGCATATTTTTAATCAGGCAAACTTGCATATATTCATCACGATGGCATGTAAACAGCTTCCATGTCTGCGGGTGATATTTTTGCATATCATAAAAAAGCATCGGATTCATTTTAGAGAGCAATTCCTTTAAGTGTGTTACAACCAAAAAGATCTCCTTAACCGCGTTCTCTGCTTCCGATTCACTTTTGTCCATAACGCAGGTTTCGCGATTCAGCATTTGAGTAATCAGTACATGAACCAGTTCGTCTTTATCCTTAAAATGCAGGTAAATAGTTTTTTTTGATATGCCAAGGTGCCTGGCTATATCATCCATAGTGATTCTCTTTATTCCGTACTGGAAAAACAGAGCTTCTGATTCAGTTATAATTCTTTCCTTTAATTCCATTCAGTCGTTATCACAATCATAACGACACAAAACTATGGAAACTTTTTTTTTATCCAAAGTTTCCATGTGGAAAATTTTAAAAAGGATTAAGCGATATGGAAAGGAATAAAATGCATCGTAACATGCTCAGGGCATATAAATGAAACCACCACATGCAACAATACGAGTGATAGGCGCGGTTTGCTACACCACGAGGCTTTCATCGCTCTTTAAAGACAAATTTATTCTCATGAAAACTGTACCTTTGCCGTTCAAATTTTTTGTATGAGCTTATCCCCATTATATGCTATTTCGCCAGTTGACGGGCGTTACAGAAAAACAACCCAGGAACTTGCTTCTTATTTTTCTGAAGCGGCATTAATTGAATACCGCGTTTACGTAGAGATTGAATACTTTATTGCATTGTGTGAGATCCCCTTGCCTCAACTGCAAAACTTCCCTAGAGATCAATTTGGTGCCCTAAGAAATATCTACGAGCATTTTAGCGAAGCTGATGCGCAACGCATTAAGGATATAGAAAGCATTACTAACCACGATGTTAAAGCTGTTGAATATTTTATTAAAGAGAAATTCGATGCCTTAGGATTAAGCGAGCACAAAGAATTCATTCACTTCGGCTTAACTTCTCAGGATATTAATAATACTTCGATTCCTCATTCGTTCAAGCTGGCTATTGAAAAATCCTATTTGCCTGCCATACACGATTTAATCGATAACCTTAAAAAACTGGCGGAAGACTGGAAAAATATTCCCTTGTTAGCACATACCCATGGGCAACCAGCCTCTCCTACCCGTTTAGGGAAAGAAATTCTGGTTTTTGTTGAGAGGCTAGAAACTCAATTACACCTTTTGAACCATATTCCATATTCAGCTAAATTTGGCGGTGCTACTGGCAACTTCAATGCCCATCATATTGCTTACCCACAAATTGACTGGAAGATTTTTGGGAATGAATTTGTAAATAACCGCCTTAAATTATCCCGCTCGCAGTACACTACTCAAATTGAGCACTATGATAATTTCGCTGCCCATTGTGATGCTTTAAAGCGTATCAACAATATCCTTATCGATTTAGACAGAGATATGTGGACTTATATTTCTATGAACTACTTCAAACAGAAAATTAAAGCTGGAGAAGTTGGTTCATCGGCTATGCCACATAAGGTTAATCCTATCGATTTTGAAAACTCCGAAGGTAACTTAGGTTTAGCAAATGCTTTGTTTGAGCATCTGGCAGCGAAACTTCCAATTTCAAGGCTACAGCGCGACTTAACGGATTCAACGGTATTAAGAAACATCGGCGTGCCGGTTGCACATACCATTATTGCTATTAAATCTACTCAAAAAGGCTTAGGCAAGCTTCTATTAAATGAGGCTGCCATCAACCAGGATTTAGAAGACAACTGGCCAGTAGTAGCAGAAGCCATTCAGACTATCTTAAGGCGCGAGGCATATCCAAACCCTTATGAGGCTCTGAAGGAACTAACACGAACAAACCAAAAGGTTAACGCAAATACTATTGCAGACTTTGTTAAAACATTAGATGTTTCTGAATCCGTAAAGGAAGAAATCAGAAAGATTACGCCTTCGAGTTATACGGGGGTGTGAGGAGAGAGGTATGAGGTATGAGGTATGAGGTATGAGGTATGAGCTGTGAGCTGTGAGCATGAAGTATGAGGTATGAGTTATGAGGTATGAGGTATGAGCTAAAAGCCAATAGCTGAAGCCTGATCGCTAATACCTGAAAGCTAATCGCTAATACCTAATAGCTACCAGCTTTGTCTGCCACCTGTCAAAACTTTTGAACGTTGCTTGGCCAAACTTATTTACTGATAATTTTGTTGAGTTAAACACATATAAAACTTATGGCAATTAATATTAACGTATATACAGAATCTACTCCGAATCCTGCTACAATGAAGTTTTTGGTAAACAAGCTTCTGATTAATGGCAGCGTAGATTTTCCTACTAAAGAGAGCGCTGAAACTTCTCCATTTGCAAAGGAACTCTATAAGTTCAATTTCGTTAATGGTGTATTTTTTGCCAGCAATTTTGTTACTGTCACTAAAACAGAAGATGCGGAATGGGCTGATATCGAGCAAATTCTAAAGGAGTTTGTAAAAGGCGCAGTAGAATCAGAGCTGCAGATACAGGAAAAAGCGACTGACGAAGTTCCTGCTTTTGAAGGAACTGAGCAAGAAGTTAAAATCCAGCAGATCTTGCACGACTATGTTCGTCCGGCTGTTGAACAAGACGGTGGCGCTATTAGCTATAAATCCTTTGAGAACGGTATTGTAACTGTAGAGCTTAGAGGTTCTTGCAGTGGTTGCCCGTCTTCAACGTACACGTTAAAAGCAGGTATCGAAAACTTATTGAAAAGAATGGTTCCTGAAGTTCAGGAGGTTGTTTCCGAAGCTTTATAGGATAGAATATTTTTTAAACAAAAAATGCCCGCCGAATTTAAATTCAGCGGGCATTTTTTGTTTAGACATCACTGGAAACTGGCCCCGACGCTATTCTTTGCAAATAATCAATCAACTCCTGGAGCTTAATAGGTTTGGATATATAATGGTCCATTCCGGCATTTAAACATTCCTCACGGTCTTCAGCCATAGCATTAGCTGTCATAGCCACAATTTTGGGCTGCCTTTCCATAGTCTGCCTTATCAACCGGGTAGCTTCTAGCCCGTCGAGTTCCGGCATCTGCATATCCATAAAGACAATATCAAAAAACTCTACATTAAGCATATCTACTGCCTCGCGGCCGTTATTGGCTAATTGTGGATCATAACCCAACTTGTTTAACACCTTAATAATTAGTTTTTGATTAATGAGATTGTCTTCCGCTATTAAAATTTTAAATGGATACTTATCTGCAAACTCTTCGGATAGTAAGTTTTGATGATTCTGCTCAGGCGCTGTCGTTTCTTTTATCTGTTTCAACTCCTTTTGCACCACCTTACATAAATGCTGCTGCTTTACTGGCTTTGTCAGAATCGACGCGAACAAATCCGAATATCGTTTCTTGGTTTCATCGCCGATAGAGCTTAAAAGTATTATTGGCAAAACCGGATTACTCTTTTTTATCAGTTTACTCAGGCCAACACCGTCCATTTCAGGCATTTGCATGTCGGTAATAACCAGGTCGTACTGCCGGCCCGAAGACAGCAATCCAAGTGCCTGTTTTGCCGATGAAGCCAGCTCTGGGCTTAATTTCCACTGTTCAAGCTGTACCTTTAATATTTTAAGATTGGTTTCATTATCATCCACTACCAAAATCCTTTTTCCTTCGCAACCAGACATGTTGCAATGGCTAATAATTTCCTGGTTTTGCTGACTGGCTTCTGCTTTCATGCTAAAGCTAAAAGTTGTGCCTTTACCAAACTCGCTGGATACGTCTATGCTACCTCCCATTAAGCCAACCAACCTATCGCAGATAACAAGCCCCAAGCCGGTGCCCCCGTACTTTCTTGTGGTTGAAGAATCAACCTGAGAAAACGCTTTAAATAGGTTTGACAATTTATCTTGTGGGATACCAATTCCAGAGTCTATTACATCGAAACACAACTCTAACTGCTTTTGTGCATTTAAGGAGTTTAGCCCCACCCGTACAAACACTTCGCCCTTTTGAGTAAACTTTGTTGCGTTGCCCACCAGATTAATTAATATCTGCCTTAAGCGAAGCCCGTCGGCGATAATTACCTGGGGAATTTGTGGGTCGATCTGATAAATTAAATCGAGGCCTACTGCAGCTGCCTTACTGGAAAAAAGGTCGAGTACTTCTTCAATGCACTGCCTCAAATTAAAATCGTGCGGATCAAGCTCCATATTCCCAGATTCAATTTTCGAGAAATCAAGGATATCGTTTATAACATTTAAAAGAGCCTCGCCACTGCTATAAATTGTTTCTGCGTATTCACGCTGCTCCTCTGAAAGCTTGGTTTCACATAATAATGAAGCCATCCCGAGCACTCCATTCATCGGGGTGCGGATTTCATGGCTCATTGTAGCAAGGAATACGCTTTTTGCCTGATTGGCTTTTTCAGCCTCTAATTTAGCAGTTTCTGCTTCCTGGCGGGCTTCCAGCTCCTGCTCTCTTTGTAGCTGAAGCTCTTCATTGGCAACCTGCAAGCTATCAGCCTGAACAGTTAACTCTTCGTTGAGCACCTGCATTTCTTCTGACTGCGTTTGCAATTCTTCTGATTGGGATTGAAGCTCTTCTGATTTAGCTTGAAGGTCTTTATTTAAGTCTTCCAGGTAGGAAGCCTGCTTTCTGATTTCCTCCGTGCGCTCTTCCACCAAACGCTCTAAGTTTCTTTTTTGCTCTGCAACCCTGCGCATCCGGTATTTGTCGAGCACCAGGCCTCCAACTCCGATTAAAATAAGAGCCAAAGTCCTAAACCAATAGGATTCATAGAATGGAGGTACTATCGTAATCTTAACAGCTGTACCAATCTCATTCCAAACCCCATCGTTATTTGATGCCTTTACCCTGAAGTAATAGCTCCCGGCAGGCAAATTAGTATAGGTTGCTTTGCGCTCGTTGCCCACATAATTCCAGTCTGTATCGAACCCTTCCAGGCGGTATGCATATTGATTTTTATCTGCTGCATTAAATTCTAGCGCCGAATATTCAAACGTTATATATTTCTGTTCGTATCCTAGTTCAATTTCCTTGGCTTCGGAGATAGATTGCTTCAATGGGGAATCCTCTCCAATTTTAACCTCTTTATTAAACAGAAAAAAGCCTGTCAAAGTAACTGTTGGTGGCTTTTGATTAAACTTTATGCTGTCTGGATTAAATACGTTAAAGCCATTTATTCCTCCAAAATAAATATCGCCTTTCGTATTTTTAAAACTAGCATCTCTGGAAAACTCATTACTCTGGAGGCCGTCGCTGATTGTAAAATTCAAAAACTGACGGTTTTGAGGGCTAAACCTGGACACCCCGTTATTGGTACTAAGCCAAAGATTTCCCTTTTTATCTTCCTCTATGGCGTTGATATAGTCGTTAGGTAATCCATGCTTTTCCCTTAATGCGCTAAATTTGCGCGATTTTATATCAAATTTATTTAAGCCACCACCGGCAGTGCCAATCCAAACGTTGCCTGTTTTATCTACAAAAAGGCAATTGATAATATCGTTGGTTAAGCTATTAAGGTCTGAGTTACTGTGCCTGTAATGCGTAAAAGTTTTATTCTGAATATTGAAGTATCCAAGGCCTTTATCTGTACCCAGCCATAAATTTCCCTGTTTATCCTCCCTGATGCTGTATATTAAATTAGTATATATGCTTTGTGGGTTTTGAGGATCATTTTTAAACTTGGTAAACGTGTGGTTTTTACTATTGTAAAGATTTAGCCCGCCTGCCCAGGTGCCTATCCAAACGTTTCCCTTACTATCTTTATAAATGGTATTAATCCTGTTGTCGCCAATAGAACCTGGATTTGCAGAGTGCTGATAGTTGCTAAAGTGCCCTGTTTTTAAGTTCAAAATACTTAAGCCTTTATCATGCGTTGCAAAAGCTATCTCGCTGGGGCTTATTTGGAATATACAATTAACCAGATTACTGGCTAGCGCCCCGGCAGTAGCTTTATAGTGTTTAAATTTGCCTTCCGGCGAAATCATGTCCACGCCGCCCTCAGAGCCAGCCCAAATATTACCCTTATCATCTTCGATTATCGTTTTAATCAAAGCATTGCTTAGGCTATTGGCTTTAAACGCTATAGATTCATAGTGCTTAAACTTGTCTGGCAACGCGGGTAAATAACTGATGCCTCCACTGTTAGTGCTTAACCAGATTGTTCCGTCGGCGTCCTGATAAATGTTCCTTACTGTGTTATGGCTTATGCCCTCATTGTCTAGAATGTCATATTTATAGACATCAAATTGCCCAGTATTGTAATCCAGGATGCTAAGGCCGCCTGCCTCAGAACCAATCCACAACTTTCCGTCCTTAACCTCCTTCATTGTAATAAGGTGATTGCTGCTCAATGATCTTGGATTTGAGGGATCGTTACGGTAAGTTTTAAATGTTTTGGATTGCTGATTGAATAAAGCCAGCCCTCCACCTTCGGTAGCTAACCAGATTTTACCGGTATAACTTTTAACTATGCTTTTAACATTGTCCGCAGGCAAGCCCCCGGTATTGTTAGTGTTATAAGTATAATTTGTAAAGCTGCCATTTTGAGGGTTGAAAATACTGAAGCCGCCTTTAGCTGTGCCAACCCATAATTTGCCATCGATTATAGTTATACAGTTGACATCATCGTCTGTTAGCGAATTAGGATTATTTTTATTGTGAACGAAGGCCTTATAAGCGCCATTTTTAGGATTGAAAAGGAACATGCCTGACTTTGTTCCGAGCCAGAAATTGCCCTTTGAATCTTCGGATATTGCCTTTATATACAGCGGATTTTTGTACGGATAATGAATAAATGCCTCTTTTTGATAATCAAACCGTTCGAGCCCGGTTGAAGTGCCTATCCAAAGATTGCCCCTGCTGTCGGTTTCAACTACGCTTAAATAGTTACTGCAAATACTGTTTGTATCGGCAGGGTCGTAACGAAATACTTTGAATTGGTGCCCGTCAAATCGATTGAGTCCATCACGTGTCGTTATCCACAAAAAACCTTTGCGGTCTTTGACTACACTGGTTACATTACTTTGCGATAAACCATTAATTGTGGTAATTCGTTTAAACTTCAAATTAGCTACCTGTGCATAGGCACAATGAACCCACCCTAAAACAAAAAGCAAAAAACAAGCAAGGCGCCCGCTTCTTAAAATAATTGGCCAATACTTCATTAGGTGTAATTGAGAGCAAACAAAAATGTTCTGCAAAAACTTATACTGGCCAGCACAAAAAATAGTTACAACAGCAACAAGCTGCTTCAATTAAATATTAACACACAATTTAAAGTTTTGACCTTGTACACCTTAGAGCCGCTTCAAATTATCCTGCTTAATGATTTCTAAAAGCATTTCCTCGTTGTGTATCCGGATATTTTTCCCTGTCAGTTCAACGATTTTGTTATTGGTAAGTTCTGTTACTACTTTAAATAGGGTTTCGTAAGAGGCACCGGCATACGAGGCAATGTCCTGACGGTTGATGTCCAGGTTTATACATCCATCCTCTTTAAGCCCAAACTGATTTTTCAAGGCTATAAAAGCTTTGGCTATACGGCCTTTTACAGACATGTGAGCTAAATCCCTCATACTTTTTTGAGACTCTTGCAAATCGTTGGCTAAAAGCCGCATCAGGGAATAGGTGAGGCGATTATTTACATTTAAGGTAGCTTCAAAAAAGTTGATATCAAGAAAACATACAACAGAGGGTTCGAGCGCAGTTGTAGTAACCGGATAAACTGGCATCTTACCCAAGCCAAGATATCCAATAACGTCGCCTGGCCGGGCAAAGCGGATGATCAATTCTTTTTCATTGTCCCACTTTTTATGGACCTTGATGGTGCCCTTATACACAAAGTAAATTCCTATAACCGGATCATCCTCTTTAAATATTTGATGTCCTTTTTTTACTTCAAAGTTTTTTTTATGCACGCCGACTGCCGGTAGCCATTCGGGTAAACATAGTTTACACAAAAAGCAGCTTTTCAGGTCGCACAGGTTATTGCATTCTTTCATGCTTATCAATTAAAAATGCAATAATATAAAAAGTGCTGATACTAGTTATTCGCTCCAATACTCACAAAACATTGCTCATGCAATATAATTAATCAATTAATTTACTATATATGTTTAAATAACATTGCTATAGCAATAAAAATAGAGAAGTATTTATAACTTTGCGAAACTAAAATTGTCCTTAGGTTGAAAAGACGGATTCGCAGGCATGTTAGGGCAGCCAGGTATATTTTTTACAAGGAAACCCTAATAGATTATAGAGAGCATTTTTGGACCTTTATAGGGTCTTTTTTTGGAATTGGGATTATTGGGCTTATTCACAGCAAGTACTTTAGCTCTTTTGATAATTTATTTCTCATCGGCTCGTTTGGTGCATCGTCAGTACTTATTTACGGAATTATTAACAGCCCATTGGCTCAACCCAGGAACCTTATCGGTGGGCACGTTGTATGCGCTTTGATGGGAGTTACCATACACAAACTTTTACCAAACGATCTTTGGATTGCCTCTGCCCTGGCTGTTTCAAGCTCCATCGTTTTAATGCAAATTACAAAAACACTTCACCCGCCTGGTGGGGCGACCGCACTTATAGCCATTATTGGCTCCGAAAAAATTAAATCTCTAGGCTATTTTTACGTAATAAGCCCAGTACTTAGCGGCGTGATTATTTTGCTGATTGTTGCCATTTTATTTAACAACAGCACGACTCGCCGCAGCTATCCAGCAAACAAAAGATGGTATCAGGTATGGAGGCGATATAAAAGGCCTGTTAGGCGAAACGGAGCCTGGAGAAGACATAACGCTGGTTTGGTGCATTGATTTGTCCGCAGGCGTTTTGTAAGCCAATTGAGTGAATGTCGCTTTCGATGTCTTGAAAAAAATGGAATCTACCCTGGACATAAATTATAAAAGAGCTCTAACCCCCTATCTCCTATGGCTTGGCTCAGCAGCAGAAATGTCTGTTCAGGGAAAATTGACTAGGAAAAAGCGATGGCGCTTGAATTAATAAAGGCTGATAACTGCCTTAAATAAATTAGAGTTGGTAGAAGAATCGTAGAAGTAGAAGAACTCGTTGGATAATTTTGTTAAAATCAACAATCCGTAATGCTCTAATAAAACGGATTCTTTGCTTAATTCATCAAACGGAATTTCTGTAAGCTCAAAGGTGATTCGGTTCTCGTTCTGAATAATTGCATACAAATGGGAAATGTCATCAGAGTAGATTCTGATCTTCTCGCCAATGTATTCTTTGTTAAGTGGCCAGCTTAGGGGTGGCCATCCCGTGTAATCGGCTAAATAAAACCTTCTTCCAATATCCGATTTAGAAATCTCAATCCTGTTATTCAACAGCCTAACCGTTATGGTAGTAAGACTGGTATCGGAATGCTTAACTGCATTTGTTAATAGTTCAATCAGAATCTGCTTACAGTTACTTATTTTCCTGCCATAAGTTTCTGATGGAACATGAATCTTTATATAAGAAACAATCTCATTCAGCAACGGATACATGTTACGCGAGTCGTTATTGAAAAAAAACTCCCTTCTAATTTCGGTTGCTGTGTTGAGTTGATTCTTATGCAAAAACATCGGGTAGAGTGTTATAAACTTTAAAAACCTTATTCATCCTGATAAGGCTGAATAAATTACTTATATCCTTATTTAGTTGTGCTACGGCGATATCTCCGCTTTTAGACATGGCATATTTCAATACCGATACTAAAGCTCCCAAAAAAGAACTATCTACGTAAACTACATTTTCGAAACTAACAACTATATGACTATTTCCTTTGTCTATAAGTTGCAGCATATCAGCTTTAAACTGTTCTGCTACATCTAAATTTGCTTCCTTTATTAGTAATGTTGCAACTGTGTAATTGTTGTGTTTAGCCGTTTCTATCATTATTAAATCTGTGTTAATT
>CBIHNR010000127.1:0-16151 GCA_966211215.1 uncultured Pedobacter sp. | reverse complement strand
GGCGGGGTAGCTCAGATGGTTAGAGCGTAGGATTCATAACCCTAAGGTCGGCAGTTCGATCCTGCTCCCCGCTACCAACAAAGAAAACAGCCCTGGAATAGCAATCCGGGGCTTTGTTTTTTAGATAAGGCACCTAACTACCCAACACACACAACTGACAATCAATACGTTACGCCAAAAATCCCTAGTTCGATCTTTTCCCGCATTGATTTTTTTTTGATAAAAACTTATAATTCTAGTTTAGCAGGAGATGCACATCCTAAGATTAGGATGCTTTTTAAATACAGTAGGGAGCTTTGGCACCTGCTTAATAGTCTATTAATTGCTTTCCTACAATTTGCAATTCATTCTTGCAGAAAAGGAAAAGGTATCCGATTCGACTTCATCTAACGTCTCTCGATTCAAGTATTTACAAAATGCAATCTTAGTTTTCCTACAAAGAACTATATGTAATTACATATAAACCCATCTTTCATTCGCAAATTATATGCAATTACATATAACATTAACTACATTTGCAATATTATACGTATTACATATAATAACCATGATGAACTTGGCCGAATTTGTTAAAGATAAAAGGAAACGAGCAGGCTTAACGCAGGAGCAATTTGCAAGCAGGTCTGGCGTGGCGCTGACTGTAGTTCGCAAGATCGAACAGGGCAAGGGCGATCTGCAACTGGAGAAGGTCAATCAGGTATTGGCTATGTTTGGACATGAATTAGCTCCGGTAAACAAAAGGGAATTGTCAAATAATAAAGATCGCGAGGATGCTGAATTATGAGAAGTGCTGAAGTATTTTACAACAACATTATGGCAGGGATATTGACAGAAACCGATGATGGCCTGTATGTGTTCCAGTATGATGACAAGTATATTATCGAATTTCCGGGGCAGTTTTTGACATTTACAATGCCGGTCAGGTCGGAAAGTTATCAAGATAAGCGGTTGTTCCCTTTTTTTGAGGGACTGATTCCGGAAGGCTGGTTGCTTGATATTGCGTCTAAAAGTTGGAAACTCAATCCGACTGATAGAATGGGGCTACTGTTGGCCTGTTGCCAAAATTGTATCGGGGCAGTGAGTGTGGTACCTAAAGATAATCTGTGATGGGTCAGAACTGCTTATATTGCTATCTCCCATTAGGCATAGCCGTTAACTTAAGAAAAGTTGCCTTCTTTAATCAAAGTATCTCCTTAATAATTAAGGCAGTGCAGTGCGCTTTCTTTCTCTTTCTTTTCCATCGATGAAAAGAAACAAAAATCTAGTTCCTTGCCGAGGTGCCTTTTTCGCACAATCCTCTGCGCAAATTTCCTCATCAGCCACCCGGTGCTGCGCCGGCTTTTCCCCAGGCGCTCATTCCCTTGCTTCAGAAAACCCGCCAATGCACCTTCCCAATTCACAAAGCCAGCTGATGAGGAAATTTTAACCCAGGCACTTCGCCAAGGCACGCCTCTGAACCGTCGTTTCTGCTTATTTCGAGACACCAATGCCTTAGGTTAACGGCTATGCCCATTAGGAGAGAGAACTGATTTCCACGAGAAATGCAGTATGGAATTCTTTGGCACAAAAAACCGCCCTAGATGGAATATTCTTTGGGCCAGACGGCAGAACTTGCTAAAGATGTAGTAGAAAGAAGTGTGGCAGTACCGGGAGTTCAGCCTAAGCTTTCCCTTAATCTACTGAACGAAGCATTGAACAATGGCAGCAGCAGACTGACAATAGTTGGCACCTTAGGGGGGAATTACATTTTTAAACCACCTTCAATCCAGTTCCCGGAAATGCCCGAAAATGAACATGCGACCATGCGTTTAGCTGAAAAAGTATATAACATAAAAACGGTCTCTTCCAGTTTAATCAGGCTGGCCTCTGGGGAGCTCGGGTATATCACCAAAAGGATAGACCGGGCACAGAATGGCAAAAAACTGCACATGCTGGACATGTTCCAAATACTGGAGGCTTTTGATAAATACAAAGGCTCGATGGAACGTATTGGCAAGGCAATACGATTATATTCGGCAAACACGTTGTTAGATCTTGGTGCATTCTTTGAGCTGGCAGTATTCTGTTTTCTTACCGGCAACAACGATATGCACCTCAAGAATTTTTCTATGATTAATGAAGATGGTGAATGGAAACTTGCTCCTGCATACGATCTTCTAAATGTTAAGATCGTGTTACCAGAAGATATGGATGAACTTGCACTCCCGATTGATGCCAAAAAGCGCAAGTTAAAGATGTCGCATTTTAGCAGATTTGGGGAGGGTCTTGGACTAACCAACCGTCAGATCCAAAACTCATTCTCACGCATTGCAAAGTCAAAGGGATCGGCACTGGATCTGCTTGACCGGTCTTTTCTTTCCGGAGAGATGAAAGCCGCTTATATCAACCTGCTTTGCGAACGACATGATATATTGTTTCAAGAATAGTCGTTTTTTGTTATCCGACATTACCAGCGCTGGATATGAAAATCTAAAACGCCATTTTCTTCAAATCCTCCAAGAAATAGTTCGAAATTTATCCTATCTGGACTACATTGAAAATGAAGCTTTTAGAGAAATCTGAGAGCTTTTTTTTGTGGAATTCTGTTAGCAGGTGCGCCGAGTCCTTGTCAAGAGACTCGGCTAGGAAGAAAAACGGATGCGATTTTACGCAAATCATCCAAGAAAAAGTTCGAAATTTGTCCTATTTGGGCTACTTGAGGATGAAGCTCTTAGAGAAATCTCGGAGCTTTTTTTATGAAATTGTGTTAAAGAGATGCGCCGAGTCCTTTTTCAAGAGACTCGGCTAAGAAGAAACGCTTTATTTTCTGAGATAGTTTTTATTCCTCCCCAAGTTTTACGCTTGATCCCAAGTCTTGCAGCGAAACTCCAGGAGAACTATAGTAAATCTTACAAAAGAGATCTGAAGTCCGTTACCACAAAGTTCCTAGAATTTCTAACACCAAGCGAAAAACGATCGACAGAGGATAAACTGTCAACAGACCGTATTCAAGGATTCTTAAATACATTCAACACCACCAAAATGAGCTACATGAACAAGCGACAGACACTGATGCTTCTAAAAGGTATCATCCAGAAGACGCCGCGTAAGAAATCACCCGAGAAACCTCACGAAATCTATCAAAAAAAGTAAATGAACGATACCAGACTTTCTAAAAGTCAATTATCCAAAACTTCACCTAGTTGCTAAAAAAGCCCTCTCCCTTTGTCGACAACGGAGAGATGCCTTTTATGGTCTTATTTTTCCTTACCTATTTCAAAAATGCTTTCACAACAACACACCGCACTTACCATTCTTTTAGTGGCCTTATAGCCGCTTTCGCTTTTGCTCCTTCTTCACTGATGGATACCGCAATGGTTGTTTTTTTGATGTCTTTAAGATGGATAGCTAACTTCTTTGTGCCTTCGTTTTTGTTGTTCCCAACAGATGGTACGGATGTAGGCAATAATTCGGGAGCCATTACTTCGAAACTTGCATCGGCAGGACTCAAAATTTCTACTGCCATTCTTTTCCCCTTCATTTGCAGATTAGCTATTTTACCATTATCCCTAAGTGTTATTTTAGCTGGTGTATGGGCAAACCAGTATAACTCGAAAGGCTTATCAGCCGCGACTTCATCCTGAATCAAAACCTGATTTTTATTTATCAATGCCATACCACGTTGCGCTGAAGACACTTTACCGGTGTACGCCTCTTTTAAATCTACAATTGCAAAAGATTTGTTGTTAGTTGACTCCAAGGTAATGATTGGTGCTCCCGCAAAAAGATTCTGATCCGGGTTACTATCCGGGTTTATTACTAAAGTATTATGTCCTTCTGCCCTGATCCGATAATAGGTCCAACGCTTTTTTGATTTATCAAAATAACCGTCCAAGCTATAATTATCCACACCCAAGTCGGTAAACCATCGTATATTATTTCTTTCGACGATAAAACTCCCCAGATCCAAATGGCCGTGAGAATCTTGGTTGTGCCCGCCCTTTACGCCCACATACCAGGCATTCTTATCGTTCCAGGCACTTCTCAAAGAGCCTACATTTACCTTTTTAAAGTAGTAATTTAAAGGCAGGTTTGTTTTCCCTGTCTGATTACTGTACCAAACCAAATCAAGCACAGATTTATCGCTTACCGATTTAATATAATCTAGATATAAGGGGTTATTATATTTTTTAGCCAGCCAAAAAAAAACCGGGTTTTTGATCACATTATTCCAGGCATCGGCATACTGATAAGGGTAACCTGTTGATCCGCTCATAGCTATCGGAAAATTTCCTGTAGCAGACAAACCCGGCGATTTGCTTAAACCGAAATCAGTACCTAAAGCCGATTCTAATGAAGCCATTAAAGCCACGTTGTACTGCATAGCATACGACCAATAGGTTGGACCTTCAGCAAAACCACCATCGGGTGCATAAGCTTCTAATGCCAATGGAATACTTTTTAGTGCATGTCGCAGGATTTTTTCTGCCAGTAAAGGTTCTTCATCTGCAATAGCCAAAGCACCGATACTCATTCCGCTGTTGCAAACAGAATTCCAGTTACTCATACTTTTTGGAAAATTAACAATTCTTCCCTTTTCAGTTACCAGTCCTTCATAATATAGCATCGCCCTTAACAAGCCTTTTTCTATAATTGCCTGTTTGATCACCTTTTTTTGATCTGGTGTCCACACATCAAACAACCAATCGTATCCAATGGCAAAAGCGTGGGTCATTTCTGCAACATCTAAAAAAACGTAGGGATTCCAATCCGGAAACTGAGAAGCTGCTAACAGATCCTTATAAAGCCTGTCAGCATATTTCTTTTCATTGCTCAGCCTGTAAGCCATACTTAACATATAAGAACGTCTCATTACTGTGCGGCTCATTTCTAACAGCCTTAGCCCATCAGGAATTGAGTACGTACAAACCGGGGCATTGATAAGCGAATCGGCATCATGCAAAATATTGGCTCTGCATTCTACTAGATAGGGGTCATTGGGTATCTGATTTTTAATCTCATCAAACCCCTTTAAAGTTTTCACCAGTAGCCTGGGATGCTGTTTCTGGAGATTAGATAACAGGCTATCGGGCAATTCTATCTGGGCGTTCGCTATGCTGCTTAACAAAAACAACAGAAAAAAATAAACGTACTTATTATTTACGTATAACATGGGTTGTAAGGATTGTTTTATTAAAAAATCAATGAATTTAACTTATGATTATGATGCCACTATTCCATCAATTTCCAGTTACCGGAATAATAGGCTCTGTCGAGTTGATTAATTGGGTTTTGTCCCCTCTGGTTCTGTATTAATCCCTTAAATCATGGTAGATATAGAAATTTAGCCAGTAGACGTCTTCGTATTTCTGTGCATACTTAGAGGCTTCTTGTAAAAATTATACCAATCCGTACTAAGTCCGGCTTTTCGCTGATTTTTAATGTCTGTTGCACCGTTTGCCATATAAATTGTACCTGAGACTTTTCAAAAAAGCCATTATTGTCAGTGTCTTCGTATTTTATGCTAGCGAACTTATCCGGTGCTAATTGCATCCTGCCTTTCCCTCTCCATCTGTCGTATATCCCCCCATACCCCTGATATGAATGTGCAGTCTGATCAATACGCCATACTCAAAAACCTGTTATAGAGTTCGGCTCCACCTTTTACAATGAAGCGGCCCTTGTCTTTCTCAAGAACAATTGTCTCACCTGGAAAAGCAATAAAAAACGGAGAATAAGAGGCTGGATCGATCGTTGTGAGTCTGAAAAATATGGGTTCTGAAGACTTGAGATTAAAATTGGCCTGATTCATTTTCAAATTAAGCGTATCATTCACATAGGTAAAATCTTTCCAATAACTTATAGCTATACTGTTTCCATATCCTTTAACCGTTGCTTTCACAGAGATCTGAGCGTAGCTAAAGGAACAGCAAAGTAGATTTACAAGGTAAATTAGGTTTTTCATCTATAATAGGACTCAAATAAATGGTATTATCAATAAAGCATGTGCATTATTGGGACTCTTAAATTAACCATAATCTCTTCAAGCCAAAATAATTCTATATAATTTCAATTCGGAAAAATTTAAGAAAGCGAATGATAGCTATTATTCTCGTTCCTTGTACTCCACATTCACTATATCTTCGAAACTTTGAATCAGGCGATGTTGGGCCAATACACTATAATCTTTAGATGTTTCAATAACAACGGTATTATTGTTTTTCCAGAAGGCCTTGATGTCCGGATGGATTCCCTCCACTGCGTAAATGCCGCCGCCGGCAGTTTTAAACGATATGCTTACGCTGGTAGTAGCTTGCGTTTCGTCTCGGTCCATCCACTCTGAGACGATGAGCCTTCGTTTTTCGTCAGGAGAGAGAATCTCTTGCATTTGACTATGCTTGGGCTTTGGGCCAAATGAAATCTCAATGGTTTCCATTATTATACCGTCTTTTTCCTCCGTTTTGATGACTCTTGATATCCCTCGATCTCGTTTCTGTTGATTGGCTGCTCTTTTATAAAAGTCTGACAGAATGTTAGTCAATTGCAGGTGTTTCTCTTCATCCATATTCACCCTTTTGTGCAGCGCCAGCAGGTTACTTAATTTTCGGCTTTCGATTTCATCTTGAATCTCCCCCCTTAACAAAACTTCATCTCCGAAATTTTCCAAATCTCTGAATATGTTTAGCTCATAACCGGTCCTTTCTTTAATATAGTCCGGGAAGCCTAAATCAAAATTCCATTGCAGCCTATTAATGAATTTTTCCAGTTGTTGCTGAAGCCTTTTAAGCTGCCCTTGCTTCCTATATTTCTCTGCTTGAACTTTCTGCTCCTCATGATATTGCTTAACAGGATCGAAACCATCGTACACAAATTCCCCAGTATAATGGCTAATCAGGTAATCAAGTGTTGATACAACAAGAATTTTATATTTTTCGGATTGAGGCGATTTCATAATCATTAACCAAGTTCCTAAGATAGCCCCTTTGGCAATACTTTTAAACTATATTCGCCTACAAAGAAAACCGACACTACACAAATGATGGCCTTATTTAAGAAACACAAAAATCTTCTTCCTATAATTCTACTCGGCGGGCTTTGCCTCTGGACTATCTATCAAGTTCTTTTTGTAAAGGTGGAGTACGAAGGAGCGCTATACGGCCAGAGTTTTACGATAAAATTTTGGATGGGATTTACCTGTGTATTAATAGTTATCACAACATATTTCTTTTTTAGAAAACACTTCAAATACATTGTTTTTTTCATGTTAGCGCTTGGGCTCCTAAGCATAATTGAATTTAGTACGACCTCGGTTAAATTCGGCGTCAATAGCTTAGAGTTTAATGGAACAGCTTTCTTAGCATGTTTACTTTATACATTGCTGAATATTAAAAGACTTAAAGCTCAAATTACCGGTGGGGAGAACGCTTCAAATGTTGACTTTATAGATCAAAAAAGAATTGAAGACTTGAAAGATAAATATCAATATAAAGATAATGAGGAGTTAGAAAGCCTTCTCAACGACAAAAGGTTTACAGAAGAAGCAAAAATTGCAGCAAAAACAGTGTTGAATGAGCGATCAAAAATGCCCGACAGCTAACATCAATGGTATTGTTATTCTATTACGGTGATAAATACAAAATGTATATATCCAAGGAAGTTCTATGCTGCATTTAGCCTCCCCTTAATACCTAATTTTACATTCCGAAGGCTGAAATGATAGTGCCAAGTGAAGTATGTTTTATTTAGTTTAGTGCGGGAAGCTTATGGTTACCCCGAAAAGGAAATAATGGAAAATTGAAAAAGTAAGAAGTAGCCCTTATTTAATTTAAAAAGAATGTAAAATGGGACAAGTTAAAATCGAAATTCCGATAACGTGCACGGTCGATTGGAACAAAATGACGATAGCAGATAATGGAAAGTATTGTTCGGCTTGTGGCAAAATTGTCGTTGACTTTACTTCAATGACAGATGAGGACATAAAAAATTACTTTCATAAAATGTCCCCAAAAAGAGTCTGCGGGCATTTCAGGCGAGAACAACTCGTTGGAAAGGAAACCAATTATTTATTAAGGCTGAAAAATAAATTATCGACGGCAAAGACACCTTTTAAATACGCCGCTTTATTTGTCTTAGGAATTGCAATGGCATTAGTTGGCTGTAAAAGTGAAACAACGACTGGAGAGACTATACCTGAAAATGAATTTACAAACGGAAACCTGCTAAATGCTGATACAATACTTGTGAATAAAAATGTGGACTCAACAACCGTAAAAGACACTACCAAAATAATTGGTAAGTAGCTGTAAAAACAACAATAACCAAGGTGCATTTGCGACAAGGCGGCCAGCAATGATTGACCAGTCGAAAGTAGCGCCGATTGTTTTCTTAGCCTTAAGTTCCTGTGGTTCTCGTCTTTTAAAATAACAATCTTGAAACATGGCTCGATTCCTATTACTTTTTGTCCTTACTTTCACTAATAAGATCTCGTTTCCTCAGAAGGTCACTTCAAAGGAAATCCGTAAATATTATGTTGAGGAGAATATAAAGCTTGGGGCGATTTATCCAATAAATAAGATTACAAAGATTACCATTAGAAATGATTGGAGGAAAAACTATACTCTCACCAAGCTAGAATTGGAACAGATGAAGAAAACTCTGCTTAAAGCAACATCAAATGGTGGACTTTTATCGAAGCCTGGGCATTTATTTATGGAAATCGAGTTCGAAAAACCTGATATCCGAACTAAGGATTACATTTATATGTACTCCGGATCCATTCATTTTGATACTGGAATTGATAACAAGGGTAAGAGATTCTGTGGTTCTTTTAACTTACCTAAGTCCATTAATTTTGAAAAGTTTGGAAAATGAACCTTTTGAATACGAACTGATAAAATGAAATATTTGACACTTGTACTGGCCTTATTATTTTTTAACATAGCTTACTCTCAAGAATCTAGGGCACCTAGACAAGTCACTTTGGATATAGAGAAGGCTATAAAGGCAAGCATTGAAAAAGACGTTGTGCAATTGCGCGACAAGCTAGCTAAACAAGGGATCAACAAAGAAATCATTGAATTCCGAACAGATACACTTAGAATTGAAAGATATATGGATCAGTATATCCAATACGACTATTCAACTGTAGGAATGAGAACTGCCGCAAATGATGCAGCTGAAAAATATGATAAGCTGCTAAATAAGTATTATCAAAAGTTGTTAACGACTTTAAAGCCGGAAGATAAGCCTGCACTCGTACATGCGGAAAAAGCGTGGATCGTATTTAAAGACAAAGAGCTCGCATTGCAAAGTGTCTTAAGCAAAGATGAATACTCCGGAGGAGGCACAATTCAACAATTGATCAGTTCAAGTTTCTATTTGGAAATTATTAAACAAAGAGCGATCACGCTTTATAATTTTTATTCATCTGGCTGGGAGAACTAAAGTCCGAGAAAGAACTGGGCCAAATCTCTAAGCATAATGCAGATCCAAACCAAACCGCTCATGAAAATCCGTATACTTTTACTTTCACTAACCTTTGTTTTCTGTAAATCTTTCTCTCAAAACAATCAACGATTCAAACTAGAAGATGACCACGAGTTTGACAAAGGATCAGGCATTACCCTCAACAACCTCAATAGTAACCAAATTCACAACCTGGCTTTACTAGGGAAAACCTGGGGATTCCTAAAATACCATCATCCGTATATAGCTGCCGGAAACATCAACTGGGATTATCAGCTCTTCAGGATTATCCCTACTTATATCAATATTAAGACAAAGCGGGAGAGAAATGAAGAACTACTAAAATTGGTAAATTCTTTGGGGGTAGTAAACAAAGATACAGTTCGGGAAAATGTGAAAGCAGAAGACGTTAAAATGCAGCCTGACCTAGATTGGCTTAGAAATACAGCCGAACTTGGCGATTCTCTGAGCAAACAGCTTATTAACATTAAAAATGGTGTGAGGCCAAAAGGGAACTACTATATTTCCTTTGTTGAGGGTGTTGGAAACCCGATACTTTCAAACGAAAAGTCCTATTCATCCATGCGTTTTCCAGATGCAGGCTTTCGCTTATTAACGCTGTATAGATACTGGAATATTATTAACTACTTTTTTCCTTATAAATACTTAATAGACGAAAAGTGGGAAAGCGTTTTGTCTGAATTTATACCTCTTTTTATTGCTGATACGAACCAAACTGAATACAATTTTACCACTTTAAAAATGATTAGCAGGATTCACGATTCCCATGCAAACATTGTTAGGAACTGGCAGCTTGAAAACTATCAAGGAACATTAGCGCCCCCCTTTTCGGCGATATTCGTGGGTAACAAGCTGGTGGTAACAGGCTATTATTCAGATACGCTTGAAATAAAAAACAAGATAAAACCCGGAGACATTATCCTTAAAATAAATCATCAAAACGTGGATGGCCTTATAAAAAAGTCATCTCCACTAATTTCTGCGTCTAATAAAGAAACTGAACTGAGAGACCTCGCCCGTTCCTTTCTTTTAAAAACAAAAAATGATGAATTGATTCTTGAGTTACTTAAAGATGGAGTAAAATCTACAATAACAGTTCCTGCTCTTCTTCCAACGTCATTCAAATACAGACAAGACTTTGAAATAAATTCAACGGCGCCAGGTTACTACTTAATTAAAAAGGATATTGGTTATCTACTGCCTTCTAAATTCAAGAGTAAAAATTTACCGGAAATAAAAACACTTTTTAAAGAGACAAAAGGAATCATTTTGGACATGCGCTGCTACCCTTCAGATTATATGATTTCTAAGCTTGGCGACTATATAAAACCCCACCGCAGCCCCTTTGTTAAGTTCGCGGCAACCAATTTGGAACAGCCTGGCTTATTTAAATATACATTGACAAATGAAAATGGTGGAGGAAATGAACAAATCTATACAGGCAAAGTAGTTATCCTGGTAAATGAAAGAACGCAGAGTCTTGCAGAATTTACCACCATGGCATTACAAGGCTCGCCCAATGTAATTGTAATTGGCAATACAACAGCAGGAGCGGACGGCAATGTAACCCACTTTAAATTACCGGGAGGAATAAACACCTCATTTTCAGGATTGGGTGTTTATTATCCTGATGGATCTGAAACACAACGCGTCGGTATTAAGATTGATATACCTATAAAACCAACAATAGCTGGTATCAAAGCAGGCCGCGATGAATTATTGGAAAAAGCTTTCGAGTTGATAGAGAAATGATGGCTTTCCCAATCCCTTTCGATTAAATTTTGGATTAAGTAATACTCATCCTTTATGGAAAAGCGCCTTGCACTTAATCTAATAACAGATGAAAAACCTAATAGTAAAACTAGCGATACTTATAATAGGTGTAATTCCCTTAGTATCTTCAGGACAAGAGAAAAAAGCTTCGGAACCTACTATTTCATGTGGATGGATGGACCGAATGGCTGAGTTTCCCGGAGGCGGAGAAGGATTAAAAAGCTTTATAAAGAAACGGCTTCAATATCCTTCAAGCAAGTGTGTGGAAGGCAGAGTATTGGTTACTTGTGTTATAATGGAAGATGGAAAAGCAGTCGATGGGAAAGTGATAAAAAGTTTATGTCCAGAGTGCGATAAAGAAGCTCTACGAATTATTTCAATTATGCCGAGATGGCAAGCTGCAACTAAAAATAACCGGAATATCAAATCAGAGGTTAAAATCCCAATAGCTTTTTCTTTGAATTAGCTTCTACATTTTGCTAACACACCTTAAACATGCTTTCAAAACCACTAACCAGAAGATGCAGGAATCTTCAGCAATTCCTCTATATTAGATCCACTTTAACCTTACAGCAATGGGACTATTCTCCAAAGATGAACCCAAATAATCAGCGCATAATAACATATAAAACAGGTAGTTATTTATTATATTTGCATGAATTTTGTATAAAATATCTTACAATTAGTGAATTGATAATGATATCATACAGAAGTAGAGCATATGACTAAGTTACATGAACTTAAACGGCACTTGAAACGCGGGAAAGTCTACCGCCGTGAAGAGCTGGCCCAATGGTCTAAATCGGTTGATCGTCATCTTGAGGCGTTGACGAAAGACGGAACGTTACAGAAAGTAGCGCCCGGTATGTATTATTACCCTGAATTATCTTCCTTTGGCCCAGCTCCGGCAAAAGAAGATGAATTAGTACGGAAATATCTTAAAGATAATCGCTTTCTGGTTATGACACCCAATCTTTATAACCGTTTGGGAGTTGGCACAACGCAGCTTTACAACACTCGTACTGTCTATAACAGCAAACGGCACGGCGAGGTTATGTTTGGAAACAGGAAGTTTTCTTTTCAACGTAAGCCCCATTTTCCCAATAAAATAACCCCTGAATTTCTGGCTGTCGATCTGGTGAATAATCTTGATAAACTGGCAGAGGACAAGCAGGAGGTTTTACTAAAGCTATCCAATAAGCTGCCATCTTTGAACATGAAAAGCCTAAAGCAAGCCGTTTCAACTTATGGCAGTGCCAAAGCCAAAAAGGTTTTTGCAGCCATGATGGATAACTCAAAAGTTTATCAGCATGCCCACCGATTATCTTCATAACCACAGGGATTTTCCTTCCTTATTGCGGATCGTCGAAGAGGAAACCGGAATTGTATCGGGCCTGGTTGAAAAAGATTACTGGATCATGCATACCTTGTATGGACTTCAACAACAAGGTTTTGAGTTCGAATTGAAGGGCGGGACATCCCTTTCTAAAGCTTATAATTTAATCCATCGGTTTTCAGAAGATATCGACATCCATATCAAGCCTGAAGATAAATTCGGCATTAATGAAAACCCCAATAATTCAAAAGCGAAGAATGTAAAGGCACGAAAATCATTCTATGACGAATTGGCTAAAACCATCACCATAGACGGAATTATCTCAATTGAAAGAGATACGGAATTTGATGATGAAAAAGCATACAGAAGTGGCGGCATTAGACTGTATTACAAAAATGTGGTTGATAAGGTGGAAGGCCTGAAAGATGGAATTTTACTGGAAGCCGGATTTGATACAGTAACGCCCAATACAGCGATTACGATCAGTTCCTGGGCTTATGATAGAGCCAAGCAAAGCGACATAGCATTGATAGATAATCGGGCTATTGATGTGGCGTGCTATCACCCTGAATATACTTTTGTGGAAAAGCTCCAAACCATTGCAACGAAATTCCGACTGGAGCAGGAAGGAAAAGGCGGCCGGCCAAACTTTATGCGGCAATATTATGATGTCAGCTGTTTGCTGGATACCCCAGACGTTTTAAAATTCATTGGTTCAGAAGAGTATCTGGCTCATAAAGAAAAGCGTTTTCCCAAAGCCGATTTCGTTATTCCTGTTTCAGAAAACGAAGCATTTCTTTGAATGATCCTGCGATACGAAATGATTTCAAAAAAAGGTACCAGGAAACATCTGGTTTGTATTACAAAGGGCAACAGGATTTTGATGCGCTATTGAAAAAAATAAAAGAACACATAAAAGACTTATAATTCTGACAATGTGCCCTTCTAAATATTGCCAGCAACAATGTAATAAAGCGCCAAAACCTAGTGAGTGTTATTGATTGAACAGACATCTTCCCTAGAAGATAAACGTTAGGTTAGAAAGAATGATTAGTAATTAAATAATTCAATGTCTCGCTTTTTAATTTCCTCTAATTACGTTCAAATGGTTATTTGAATGGGAGCATCCATTCTGAAAATCCGCCTATTTAACCAATAAGGCATCCGTAATACGCATGCCGGCGAAACAGTAGGAAAACAACGTTGCGAGTTATTCAAATGCGCTAATTCTTCGCTCATGTCTAATTCGCTTACTCGTTTTATTTCAGCCTCATTTAACCGCACCTTTTTCGATTTACCAAACTTGATGGAGATTTTGCCTTTACTGCTGAAAGGATAGTTTTCATCTTTCACACTAGCTTTGCGGTATTTTCCTCTATTGAAGCCATTTCCAACGCTTTGCCCAATCTAACAAAGCATCGTTTCGCCATTTCAGGACGGTTTTGGCTCCCTGCCAGATACCATCAAACAAGTTCGGGTCCTTGCGGTCTGTGTACCAGTTGTCACCCAATTTATAATTCGAAGCACGAGGCTTGCCAGGCCAGTTGTTGTCTACCACAAATTGACCGCTTTGTTCTTTAAATCCGGGTATGTTTGAAGTGATCTTGTATGTTAAGGTTTCTGTTTGTTTAGGTGCATATTTTATCGCATAGTTGCCATCACCAAGGTAAAAACCATCCCATTTTTGTACGCCTATATCAGCCTTCACAGTCATAGTAAAGCAAGCAGAATCAGCCGGAATATTAATCTTAGGCCCTTTAAAATAAAATTCTACAACTGAATATACGGGTACGGTATCGGCAATGGTAGTATTGCGATTATAAATAACCCTTGGGCTGTAAGTGAATTTTTCAAAGCTGCCGCCCCAGTTATCCCGCCCCGGATTGTTCGGATCACCGTCCATCATATATAAAAGAGAAGGAGTATCTCCCATTTTTATATTTCCTTTATAGCGATTCTCTTTAAAATCCTTGCCCAAATATCCTGCCTCGCGAATGTAATTGTTATAGTAGTTTTTGGTGTGCAAGCTATCCGGAACTCCGTTGTTAGAAAAGAAGCCATTATAGGAAGCATTTGCTTCAATGAACCAAAGGTTGGGGAAGTTTGCAGCAATATAGGCATAACTGTTAGCGCTCCATTTTTTGTTAGGGCCACCGATCCAGTAAACTTTGATATTCTTCTGAATCTCCGGAGCATCATGCAAAGCCTGTGCTACATCCTCAAGGCCACCCCAAACCAGTACCCATAGAGGCCGCTCACTTTTCATCTTAGCACATTTGATAATCCAGTTGGAACCCTCGGTGGCATTTGCATACCCAATGAAAGGAGCTGCCCCTTTCCTCCCCTGTTTGCTTACCGACCGAAGATATTTTGGAGATGGAAAGCCGTTCTGATGCTTTTCTAATTTGGCGAGGTCTTTTTCATAAAGATCAATTGTGCGCAGAATTTCCTGCTTGCTTCCTTCTCCGTACGAAGGTGAGGAGACCAGCCCTTCGATATCAAACATATGGCTGTACATCAGTAGATGAATCATTGATTGATTGTCGTCAGGGTCTGTTCCACCAATGTCTGTACTAATAAGGATTCGGGGCTTAACAGGAACAGGTTTCTGGGCTTTTGACGCAATGGAAAGGCTTGCTATAAAAGAAAGTAAAATCAATTTTTTCATGGTGTGTTATGGCTTAAAGCCAAAAATTTTAATCATAGCAAAAGGGCAGAAGATCGCTCTGCTCCTCATAAATTATCTTCATTAAATTCAATATACCGCTCCTTCAGCAAATTCATCATATAAACGTTATTTGCCCATTGGTCGGAAATAGGTTCCTGTGAATAAGGCAGGTGTACCATATAGGGATATGGGCCAAACTCGGGAGTTATAGTTACCAGGCCAGCTCCATCTGGGCGTTTGCGTTCTATTACTTTATCCCACCAGTTTAAATGATACTGCAAAGCTTCACTCCATTCTGGTGCTGCCGGATTGGGAATCTGTGGCCCTTCCGGGTAACCGATGCGGGCATGGATATGTTCGGTACGCTTAATTGCCAGTTCCATCGCGTCCTGTTGATCCTCTAAAAAAGATTCTGCTACATTAACCCAATGCGATGCATCGAGAGTAATCTGTAATTCCGGAATCCTGCTGAGATAATCCGCAGTAATATGGCAGGCAAAGGTGAACTTATTCCGATGCGTTTCATGGTATACTTCTACACCTGTTGAGCGTGTATGCTCGGTTGCACGATCTACTAGCTTTTTATTCTGCTCAAAGGTGAAATAATCTTTCCCGGTTTGGGAATCGATTTTGAGTGCTTTATACGGTTTAACCATATCGAGCCAGCCTGCATAATTGTCAAAATGCTTTGAGAATTCCGCATCGTAAGTTCCATAATGCTGGGGAATAGCAGCCAGGCCATATTTTTCAAAATTATTCCAGGCTTCATCCAGTTCTGTTAAAGCAACATCGTTGGGAATACCGTATTCTACCCCATCATAGCCTTCGTCTTTTACTTTCTGGCAAAACTGATCCCAGCTTATGTGCTCACTTCCCCATCTGGGGCAAAAGAATTTAAATTTCAATGTA
>CBIHNR010000126.1:0-16178 GCA_966211215.1 uncultured Pedobacter sp. | reverse complement strand
AGCAGTTAAACCAAAAGTGTACGTTATAGAAGGCGGTGTAAGCGATTTATCCTTTGGATAGTCAAATGGATTGCTGCTACCAATACTGGATACGTCCGGGTTTTGGCCGGTATAGCTTGTCCATGTATTTAAGTTTTGGCCAGTTAACCAAATACTTCCGCTTTTAAGCTTAATTTTATTCAGAAGGTTTTTGCTTAGGTTATAGCGGCACGTAATAGAGCTTAGCCTGATGAAGGAAGCATCTTCAACATACCTGTCAGAGGCCAACCAGTTGTAGCCATCTCCTAGTAATGCCCTTGGCATATCAGTAACATCTCCGGGATTACGCCATCTTCTTAGCACCGCGGTACTTTGGTTATCAACACCATACATATTGCTGGTCCTCATTTTTGCAAGGTTTACAATTTCATAGTCGTAACGGTAACTGAAAAATGCCTGAAGCGTTAGGTTGCCTTTAAAGGTAATTCGCGGGCCGAAACCTCCTGTAATTTTAGGGATACCATTGCCCAGGTAAACCATGTCCATATAATCGATGTTGCCATCTTTGTTTATGTCCTCATAAATGGCATCTCCCGGTTGAAAAACGTAGTCAACATTAGGGTAGTTGTAACGCATGTAGATGGTCTGTCCGTTAGGGCCGATAATTGGCTGCCCCTCTGCATCTTTCGCAATAGTTGCATCTTTATCTTTGTAAACCCCTTTAAATTTAAAGCCATAATATGAGCCGAAAGGATTGCCCATAATCAGGTAGGATTTGTACTCCCCTTGTTTAGGCACGCCGGCAACACTTTCGCGCGGGTAGAACTCAGACACGGAGCGCATGCTATTACTGTTACGGGCAATGTTGAAATCGAAGCCAATGATTAATTTTTTGGTTTTAACCGGAATAGTGTTTACACCGATTTCCCAACCATTATTATCCATGGTACCAATGTTCATGTTCACCTTCTCGAAACCGGTTAAAGTAGAGATCTTAAGGTCTTTATAGAACATGTCCTTAGTGGTATTTTGATAAATTTCGGCATCGATTTTAATTTTATTCTTGAACAGCCATAAGTTTAAACCCAGGTTTTTTCCAACAACGGTTTCCCATTTCAGCTTAGATAAAGCCATGTTGGCAGGGTAAATTGCTGGCTTTCCTGCATACGACCAGTCGAAGGGCTGGTATGCACTGAAATAGGCGTAGTTACTTCCCGGAGCATTTCCAGAGGCACCATAGCTAGCACGGAAACTCAGGTCATCAATGAAATCAAAATTCTTCATAAAAGGCTCGCCCGATACTCTCCAGCGGGTAGAGATACCTGGGAAAACTCCAAAACGATTTTCGGGGGCGAATTTTGAGTTACCATCAACGCGGGCATTTACTGCGATGATGTACCTGTCCAGAAATGAGTACTGAGTTTGCAACAAGGCTGCAACATTCCTTGACTGGCCGTCCTTAGCATCAAGCTTTAACCCAGAAGCACCAGTAACAGAAGGGTTTGAACTATCCTGGAAGAAAGAAGATGCAGTGTTAGAAGTTAGGGCGCTAAATGCTGCGTTTCTATTATCTGATGATTGAAAAGATAGCAGATTTTGCAAGGTATGCTTATCTCCTAATTTGGGAGTATAGATAAAGTTGATCTTAGACGCAATATTGTACGAATCAATGTCTGTACCAGATGCCCGGTTCACCGCTGTTTCATATCCCGGCCTTCCGGTTGCAATTTGAGGTAAAAACCGGTTAACCTTGGTGTTATTAATATCGAATTGAATATCTGCAGTTGCCAAAAGCAAATTCGGCACAATATCATATTGCAAATTAAACTTAGGCGTAATCCGCTCTCCTACTTTGTGTTAAATTCCTTCTTTTGCACTAGCCTGCGTTTTTATGGTTCCATTAACCTAATCACAATTTAAAGATACACGGCCCTGGATATTTGATTCTGGCGAGAAATAAGTACCAGTGTTGTTTCCATACGCATCATACTCGAAAGGCGACATGTTAGGCATCTTATTTAGAGCAACGCCCCGCAACTGATCGGTATAACTTAGGTTATTATCAACGTGTGTATAGGTTAAATCTGTTCTGAAACGTAGCCTGCTGGATACGTTATAGTCAAGGTTTATTTTAGTAGTAATACGGCTTAAATCTGTTCCTAAGGTTGTACCTTTTGTGCCTAGGTAACCAACAGATGCGTAATACCTGGCCTTTTCGCCTCCACCACTTACTGAAATATTGTTATCGTGCGAAAATCCTCTTTGAGTAATCAGGTTAACCCAATTTGTATTATTGCTGTAGTTATAATAGTAATAAGGGTCTGACGGGTCGTATTGAAATGCCTTGTTTTGGCCATTATTCCCAAGAAAATCAAGCGGCACCCCAAGGCTGTTCATAAACGCTTCAGGAATAAGTACTGAGTATTGGTCGCCATTTAATAAAGGGATGGGATCTGGCTGCCTTGATGTTGTACCTTTAAAGTTATACGTTAACTGCGGCTTGCCAAATGTTCCACGTTTCGTAGTAATTATCAGTACCCCATTGGCTGCCCTTGCTCCCCAAACAGCGGTAGAAGCGGCATCTTTAAGTACCGTAATTTCCTTAATATCAGTTGGGGCAATATTTAACAGCTGGGCATAACCTTGTTCATCGGCAGCACCGAAATTAAAGTCGGCCGGGATTTCCGTCTCATAAGGCATACCATCTAGTACAATTAAAGGCTGGGCAGAACCACTAATAGATGATGTACCCCGAATCCGGATCGACATTCCCGCACCCGGGTCGCCGGATGTTGTACCAAAATCTACCCCAGGCATACGGCCTTGTAAGGCTTGGTCGATGGACGAAACAGCTAACTCTTCAAGGTCCTTAGCATTTACCGTGGTTGAAGCAATGGTGGAGTTACGTTCATCGATGTTTAAGCCACTACCGGTATTAACGGTTCTCCTGGCAGTAATAGCAACCTCGGTAAGCTCATTGCTACTTGATTCCAAAGACACATTGATAAAGTTACGTTCATTTATAGCGCCTGATAAATAGGTTTTATACCCCAGGTAGGATACTTGAATCTGATTTTTTGTATTGGATATACGAATGGCGAAATTACCGTCAATATCTGTTGACACACCCGTAACTGTACGCTTGTCTTTATTTAGTTCAACAACTGATGCACCAATAACAGGAAGTTTATCTTTCTTGTCGATAACCTTACCCCTCAGGGTTACAAATTGCGGAGACTGGGCATTTGCAACCGTACTCACAGAGGCAACCAGCATAATGAAGCAAATACTCTTGAATAGAAATCTTTTCATACAAATTCTATTATGTGATAAGGTTTAGTATTTCAGAAAACTGTTAATAGAATGAATAAGGGTACGGTTTGAAAGATTATTGCTCACCGCTTTATCCACCGTTGCAACATCGCCAACCCTATCGGCAACTACAGTACTCGATGCTGAATTAGCAACCTCAACTAATAAATTGTCTCCCCTTTCGTTTTGAAGAAGCGTGATGTACTTGTCCGACTTTTTACCATCGGCAGCTACCGTAGTGCCATTAATTATATGATAAAGGATAAATCGCCTCACCATGTCTTTGTCAGCATCTTTAGTAGGAGCACTATTGGTAGGAAGCCAGCCTTTGCTAATTGCATCTGCAATGGCTTTATTGTCGGGTACAAAAATGGTGTAGTTATTATCTGCCCCTGTATTTACGCCAGTAATAGCCTTGGTCGTTTTGTTATAAACGTTAGAATTAGAAAGGTAAGCGAAAAACCTCTCGTAACTTTCTGGGTATTTATTCTTCAGTTCCTCAAGGTGCTGGCCTACATTTTTTTCGGTGAAGGTTAATAATCCATCCAATTTATAGGCAACACCATTAACGGCGCTGTTATCGGCTGAAACAACGTTAATATCCGTTCCCGAATCAACCGTTCCGCTCGTTTGTATTTTGTTGTTGTTCCATTTTATATAATCACCGCTTAAGGTTTCGGCAATGCCAGATCCCGAAAGGTTATCCAGTTCGCCATTCAGGGTTGTCAAAACGCCGGTTCTGAATATTCTGAGAATGGTTTCACGATATGCGGTACTGTGTGAATGGCTGGAAGCTGTAGCAGCTTTATATCCCCATGGTGTTGTTCCATTGCCTGTACTTGATTCGTTATATCTCCAGCCCGAACTGGCTAAAACCGCATCAGGCATTAAGAAAAGGGTATACCTTGAATTAGGCTGGGTGATATTAATTTTAATATTGGTTGAAAGGTCGCTGTAAGCGCGATACGTCATGCTATAAGCAGGATCCAAATAAGGCAAGCCATATAGAGTTCTGAATACATTTGCATCCTGAGCTTTCGATACACCATAAAACAAACCGTTGCTTAATATTTTCTTATCCACAACATCTGCAAGTTCCATTGTTGTTGGCTCGCCCGGATAATTTGTGGTAAGCTTGAAGTTACTTGGCCACAGCGGGGATGCAAACATGTGCGCATTGAGGAAGTCGATAAGTACTGTACCAGGAGCTCCCTTAAAGAAGGAATTTCCATACTTCGACAGGATCTTTGTTTTATAGGCATTATAAGCTGCGTTGGTTGGAGCCAAAAGGGTCCAGCTACCTTTTTGCGAAGCTGTATTTGAGAAACTTGATATTCCAGGCTCCTGGAAGTTTTCGCTATTCGGCGAGAATGCCAGCCTACCATCGTAAGATTTTACATATACAGAATCGCTTGATCCGGTCAGAATATAGTTTCTGTTTGTTAAACTAACGTTTGCATTAAAAAGGCTAAGCGAATCCAGCAACTTTTTAAATTCACTGTACTCTGGTGTTGAATCTAAATATTGGCCTAAACTCTTTAGCGGGGTAATTACCTCATCAATTTCGTGCACAACGCCGTTTTCTGCTATGATATCTTTAGTCACCACAGAAGCATTGGCTACATTAAATCCAGAGAAGGGCGTTGGATAGAAGAAATTATAATCCGTAGGGCTTAAAGCATTTTTGGTTAGAAAAGAGCTAGTGAAATAAGGTATATACTTGTTGTTATTGTCACCGTCTACGTAAACCGGCACTGTAACTATGGTGCTACCCGTACTCGCAGAACCTGTTGTACGGGTTGTGTTATTTCTATTAGTAGCTATAGTATTTTTATAAGAGGAGTTAGAATGTTGCACCCAGTCGTAATAGGCGGTCTTCCTTTTGAAAGCATCACCAGGTATACCAGCACCTCCAATAGCTTGGAAAATATCTATCTGGTCTTTTCGGTAAGCATTGTATACTAAAGCATACTTAACAATTGAGTTAACTAAGGAATCGCTTAGCTTAGATACGTCTGAAACACCTTGCTGTTGTAAAAATTTGTTAAAGGCAACATCATTTGGAGCAAAGAATGTCCAATATCCAGCTTTACTCAGAATATCTTTATACCCCGCCCTGTTTACACACTGAAGCAATTGTTTGAAATTTCCTTTCGCCTCCAATTGCTGATAGATCGGATCTCCTAACCCTTCTGGCCTTCCATAGTACTCGTCCCATTCCTTTTTATTGCACGCGCTCATAACGGAGCATAATGCGGCTAGAAATAGAAACGTCTTAAAAGTTTTCTTCATTTGATTTAATAACATAGTGATGCTAATTCTATAATTGAGTTATAGACGTGTTTGAAAAAAGAAAATGCCGTTTTAACGCCGGGCTGCTGGACTTGAATAGTGCATGGCCGGCAAAGCTTGAATAAAACCGGAGGCGATTAAGTGTAGATTTTTATTCATATCAGTTTACTTTTGGTTATTGTTTGAGAACAACAATTGGTTTCGTTGAGATAAAAATATCTTGCATTAAGCCTAAAACCAACCTGCACTGTTATGGTCTAAAAACATCAAACTGACACTTATTCGACAAAAAAGAACACACAAAAACCTAATAATCAAATACTTATAAAAACAGACCACAAACCCTGGAAACACTATTGTTACAATGTAAGGGCAGGATGGATAGCGTTCGTAAATGAATTGTTACGAAGGGAATTGGGGGGGATGGTGGGAAATGGAAGTATTGATTGAGCCAAACCGCGTCAAAGATGCTCAATGTAGTGCCAAATACTCAATCGAATTGTACATAAATGAAAAAAGCAAAAGCTATCCTTAGGGATAGCTTTTGCTTTTTTCATTTAAAACTTTTTAATTTAAACAAACAATTTATTACCAATTAAAAGGCAGGAACCATTTTTGACTATCAGTTTTAAGCGCTGTTACGCCAGCGGGAACCGGCAATCCAGCTTGGATAAATTTCCTAGCTACTGCCTTATAAAGAAACTCACCTCCTCCTGTGTTTTCTTTTTCTCTCCTGAGCGCTATGCGCAATAAGTCCGGCCAACGGTAACCTTCATATGCAAGTTCCAGTCCGGCTTCTTCTACTAACCGATCTTCTGTATATAAGGTTAATTTCGGTTGGTCTTTTACTGTACGATTATATGCAATCGGATCTGTCATATTGAAGAACAATGCTGAATCGGCTGGCGATATCGCCGACGGCGACAGCCCCATGCGGCTTCGTATCCCTGTGTGACGATACCATGGCCCCCTAAACCTAGGGAACTCACCTTCACGAGCATCAAAATTATACGGAGCTGGCTCGAGGGTCTGCATGATATTCGTTACATCACGGCCTGCTACACCCGGCGTAGGATCGTATGCATTCTTAATTCCATTATTCAATAGAGCAAACGCAAGCTTACTTTTACCATCCCTATTCGCAGCTTCAGCAAATCGAAGGTGTACAGCGCTTGCGCGATATAGTATCCATTTAGATGTTGTCTCAAAAGGTAGACTTGGCGAATAGTTATAATAATATTTAGCAACAATTGGTTGCCCATTATAAGTAAACCATGAATATCCTCCTCGAAGATCTCCCGGAACATTTCCACGCATTTGGCCATCCCAATTTTTAATAGCCGCCGCTGACGGTTTTAATAGATAACTATTGGTATTGGCCGTTGTTAGGAAAAGATCAATAAACGGATTTTGTGGAGAAAAATTTTTATTGAAAGGCAGCATCCAGATATTCTCATAATTGGAGAAGCGCTCATTCAAAGGTTGCCCAAAGATCTTATACCAATTGCCTCCTCCTACATAGTCGTTCGCATTAGAATATGTAACGCGATATGTTTCAAAATATTGGTCTGATTGATCATTTGGATAAGAATCTAAGACTGCTTTGTAACTCGTTGCCGCATTTGTATAATCTCCTTTCCACAAATAGATGTCGCCCATCACCAGATTTTTATTGATGAAAAACTTCGTTGTGTTGTAAGTATCAACAGAAATTAAAAGGGAAGACCCGGTAGCGTAATCTTTCTTATATGGAAGGCTTTCCATAAAGGCAGCAAGCTTTGTTAACAACTCATCAAAACCAATTTTTGGAAATTTAGAGGCATCTTTCAAATCATTAATATTTTCGATCGGATCGATAACATATGGAATTTCTCCAAACTGAATTCCCAGTTGCAAATACAACCAAGACCTCACTGCTCCGATATCAGAATATCGTTGGTTATACTGATCCCTGGTTATTTTATTTTCAGAAACCATAATGTCGAAGTTCTTCAGTACATCATTACAGTTAAGTATTAGTTCATAAAATAAACGAGGATCTGCATAAGGGTTATTTGCGCTTACTGAATGATCGTTAATCTCTCTTAAATACTTATCACCTCTAGCTGTCACATCCAATAAATCAGCACGCAACTCATTTAATATTATGTGTTGGCGGGCAATTCCTAAAAACTTGCCATAAATCCCTATAACTGCTGCATCCGCGTCGTAAATATCTCTGTAAGTTTGATTATGCTCTAATACATCCTTGGGGGCTATATCGAAAGTATCCTTACATGAGGCTAAGCCCAAGCAGAGCATTGCCCCTAAGATCCCTTTATATATAGCGGATAAATTCTTTTTCATACTATCTATTATAGATTTCAACACTTAAATATTATAATCCAATTCTAACACCTAACTGAGTGCTCTTAAATTGCGGCTCGAGGCCAACATCAATACCTTGGCCAATAACACTATTAGTAGCACTAAACTCAGGGTCATATCCCAAATATTTAGTTAGTGTAAATACATTATTAGCAGTTGCATACACAGTGGCATATTTTAAGAACTTAGCCTTCAACGGAACATTGTAGCTTAAAGATAAGGTACGTAGCCTGATGTAAGATCCATCTTCGATCCAACGGTCTGAAAATCGTGCATTACCTGCCGGATCGCCAAAAGCTGCTCGTGGTACATTTGTTGTCTGCCCTTCATACCTCCACCTGTTTAATACGAACTCTGTCTGATTATACACCCCACTCATTGATTCTAAAGCGGCACGGGACCTATTGTAAACATCATTTCCACTGGAGAATGTGAACATTGCGTCCAAATTCCACTGTTTCCACTTAAGTTTATGCCCAAACATCCCTGTAAAATCAGGATTCGGATCACCGATTACCTGCATATCTTTTTCATCGATAATACCATCGGCACCATATGTATTCACAAATCTGACGTCACCCGCTTGAAAATTAGCCAGTGAACCATTTGCTAAGCGATACTGCAGTCCCGCAGAGCTAGCCTCCTCACTGGTACTGTAAATGCCGTTAGTTTTATAGCCATAAAACAAATTAGCAGCCCTCCCTTTCTCTGTTAAAATGTATGCGCCAGCATATTCACTAACCATTCGATCGTTAGGAATTTTGGTAATTTCATTTTTATACCTGCCTACATTCAGGAACATGTCCCATTTAAATGCCTTATTAATTAACCTTCCTCCAATCTCAATATCGAAGCCATTTGTCTGCATTCCACCATTATTAGTCCAAACTGTTTTCACTCCTCCAATTACACTAATAGGCTCATCCACTAACATGTTATAAGTACGATTACGATAGAGGTCAATGCTAAAGTTCAACCGTTCATTAAAAAGGGCAGCATCTAATCCAGCATTTGCTTTTTCCACAGTTTCCCATTTCAATTGAGGGTTGCCTATGTTTCCTCTTACTAAGCCTTGCATCCCTAACAGATTTTGAGACACATAATATTGCTTACTAGAATAGTTACCAATGTCATCATTTCCTGTAAATCCGTAGCTTAATCTCAGTTTTAACATTTCAACTTTATCACTTAGATTCATGAAATTTTCTGAGGATATAAGCCACGCTCCAGCAACTGAAGGTAGCACCGCATACTTATTACCATTGAATTTTAGTGCGCCTGAAGCTTCCCTACCGAACCTTGAAGAGCCATCTATGCCCATATTAAATGATAAGAAATACTTATCGGCAAGCTTATAGTCCGCGTTTAAATAGGCATTTAACCAACGCCACTCTCCCAGCCTTCCTCCTATTTGTTTCAATGCAGAAGCACCTTTGCCTACACTGATTAACTCATCAGTAGCCGAGTTAAAGCCTAAGCCATAATCTAGTTCGGTTTTACTTTCATTAAATCTAACACCAATGTTAGCTGCTACTTGATTTCTGCTGTTTAATGCCTTTATATACGATAACCGAGTATCATTATACAATGAGAATAAGCGCGAAACACTGCTTCCTGAGTTATTCTTAACAATAGCGGTGCTTAACGTGTCGTTTGAAATTCCTTTCTCTGGATTAAAGAAGGTCTCTCTTGATTTGTCAAAAGTTACTCCAAGTAAAGTTTGAAGATTAAAATTTTTAGCCAGGTTATAATTAAATCCGGCAGATCCAAAAAAACGATAAGTCTTATTAAGGGCTTGTGATTCGTTTATTACCACGGCAGGATTACTAATACCAAAAATATCTTTGTCTGCCAAGTTTGGAGATACCGACCCATCTTCAGCAACTTCATTTACAGGAAGAAAAGGAGCTTTTACAAGCGCTAAAAAAAGAGGGTTCGTTCTAATATTGAGGCCTTGGTCTTTTAATGCTTGCTCGGTATTTACAAATGAGAGATTTACTGTTGCCTTTAACCTTGTTGAAAGGTTTAAATCTCCATTGAATCTGGTTTGATAACGCTGCATGTTGGTATTAGAAACCACTCCCTTACTATCCAAATACCCAACCGATAAGCCATACGTTGCGATATTATCGCCTCCGGTAACTTTTAAATAATAATTTTGGTTGTAACCGCCAGACAACACCTCATTCTGCCAGCTTGTATTTTTCGAATACGCAGGTACTTCTCCATCGTTTGCAAATGGCAATGCGTCTATCGCATCATCACTCATTCCGCCAGACTTTAATATTTCAGAGAGATAAAGTCTGTAATCTCCTGATTTGAGTACCGGAATACTTTTCGATTTGAAATTAAATCCGCCGTACGCCGCAAAGTCTATCTTGGTAGTCGTTTGCTGAGCCCTTGCAGTTGTTATCAAAATAACACCGTTGGCTCCTTTGGTTCCATACATTGATGCCCCATCTTTAATTACTGTAATATTATCAATGTCCTTAATATCGATGAGATTCAATGGATTATTTTGAAAACCTGCTATGCTGGAAGCGCTATACTCATTTATGTCGTAAATCATTCCATCTACCACAACTAAAGGTTGATTAGTGGTATTCAGGGAATTAAAACCTCTTAAAAATAAGTTAGCGCCAATTCCTGGTGTGCCAGAACGTCTAATGGCATTTAATCCAGCCACATTTCCCTGCAAATAACTATCAGCAGCTTCCGTTTTTTTATTCCAGTTACCTTCAGTTGTTACGGCAGATACAGAGTATGGTATAGTGTTTTTTGATTGAACGGAATACGGCAGCCTGACATTATCATAAAATGATTTATAGGTGTCTTCATATAATGCCACCGTTATCGACTTTTTTCCCTTTAATGCAACTTGCTTGGTTTGATATCCTTCTCCGTTGATGATAAGTACGGCATTTGAGGAAGGTATACTTATTTTGAAAGTACCTTTTTCATCTGTGAAAGTTGACGAAAAGCCTGGTATGGAAACATTTATGCCAGACAAAGCCTTCCCCGTCGACGATTCGATTATAGTTCCTGCAACCTTAGGCCCCACTGATTTCGCTTTAGCAGTGACAACCAATGTATCAACTAAAGACGAATCTTTTTCTTGCGCTTTCAAGGTAAAACAAAATCCAGTAGCAAAACTTACCAGTAAAAACCGATTAAGCGCTTTTGTAAATATGTGCATAGAATCAGATATAATAAATGCTATAATTTTAGTTTAATACGGGAACGAGTTTAACATAGTCCAAAAGGATAGTATTTTGAGCATTGGTAGTCACTGTATTTCCCACCAAATACATACTCATACTACCATACTTATCAACTACTAATTGGCCTAATAACTTCTCCTCATAATCAGGTGAAAATTTATTGTTACCCTCATTAATTACTGGGGCTGGCTTGTACCCAAAACCCGCTGCTGTCGGCAATGTGCCAAAAACAATCTTTTGTGGAAAGTTAACTAAACTCGTTTGGCCTGCCGCCGGAACAAGGGTGAAATCTCTTACTACTCTCCAATAAACATCATAGGTAACCGAATTTAAAACAGGACTGTACTTGTACCATAAAGTATTAACCCCATGGTTTTCAACCAAAATATCGTTAAAAATTACACCAAATGGGTCTTTACGGGTACGAACTGTATATCCTCTGTTATTTAATGCAGCAATTGGCCTTTCTCCTTGAACCATTATTGGCCTGAACTTATCCGCTAGGTCATAACTAATGTTGTTCATTACATAAACCACACCATTACTTACCTTGTGAGTTTCTACAATATTAGCGGCGCTCAAATTAACTTTTACACTATCACGGGAGTACACCACACCAGGAAATTCATCTGCCTTATAATATCCGCTGAATACAAGGTCTTTTACCAAATTAGCCCTAGCATATCTTGCTGTACTATCTAAGCCAGTAGTTGTGCTAGTTAACTTGTAAAATTTGCTTAACTTATTTTGTTGGTCTTCAAAAGCTTGATCTGTTAAAACAATGAATGTATACTGCTTACTTTCATCCGTAAGGTCCGCTACATTTTGTAGAAAAGCATTCTTTACTACAAATACACTATCGTACACTGGCTGTCCATTGGCATTGATGCCCGTCTGGGTAGAAATAGTTGGGTCAAACTGTTCATAATTAACAGACTGGAGATATGCCTTCTGGGCTAAGCCAATACTTGTTAAGTCATTTAGAGCTTCCCAGGCATTCTGCTTAGGTTCTAAAACACCATTAATAATATGAAACACTCCATTCCCAACCACTTGATTGCTTTTAGCTAACGAGACATCATCAATTGATGACTGACTAAATGTCAAATACTTCCCACTTAAAACTTTTATCCTTCTTGGCTCATTTAAACCAGTTGTTTGATAAGATTGATTGGAAATATGATTAGCTACAAATTGCTCAAGTTTTTCATTATCGTTAATGATATCCAGGCTTAAGCCGGCTAAAGCATCGTTTGTTGGAGCCCAAACAGTAAAAAGTTTCGATGAGGATAAAACTTTATCATATTCTGTTTTCACCAGATACTCACTAAACTTACTTAGCTCCGGGTTCTTGCTTATTTGCTGAAATAGCGTTTCTCCAAGTAGTGGATTGTCGGCTCCATTGTGTTCTACCCACTTATCCGTACAAGACGTCACGATTAAACAATTAAATAACACACTTAGTACTAGCGTAAAATTTATCTTAAAACTCTTCATTATTTACATTGATTCTGGAAATGCTGCAACAACAGGTCGCAGCATTATAATTGGGTTAATTATTAGGGCCTATTAAGCCTAGATCCATCTGCCTTAAACCGAGGATATAATTGATCCATATCTACCGGAATAAAATGGATCATATCCCACCAGATACCCTGTGCCACACCTCCGGCGATAGCTTTAAACTCTATTATATGCCTATCGGTTGTCTTGATATTTACAGTACCTAAATAGCGTCCCTGATTATTTGACGAAACATCAGCGTAAAGCTTCCATCCTGCAGCCTCTCGTTCAGCCTCTGTACCGCTTGGAATATAATCACCGAAGTTTACCGTACGAGACATCGGCTCTCCATCAAAATATGGCTGACACGTTGCTGTACCTCCGCGTCGGTAACAAACCCATACCTTGTAGGTTCCCTTTACCAACAATGGAGTTTTAAACTTAACCCACTGGTTACGTGCCGATTGAACACCCATTGGCAATTCTAGGCGGTCCCCAAAAAAGTGACCATTACCGGCATTACCTTGATAAATAATGGCTCCTTGCTGCCAGGTTATATTTTCAAGAGGTTTGTCGCCCGCAAAAGGGTTAATAGACTGAGTTTTACCATTTCTGAAAATACCCACCAATTTTCTAAACTCTGGCTGGTCTGCCAAATCCCAATACTCTGGTTGTGGCTTTCTGACTTTTATATTAAAATGCGCTTTAGCAGTGTGAACAACCCCGTTTGTTGCCGAATTATCACTTAGGTTACGATCTAATACAATTCCTGGCTCATGTTTTTCGTTGAACACGTCATCATTTACTAACACGGTCTCACCCTCCAATTTTGTAGTTACTACTTCCAATGGCGCTAATGTTGCATGAGAACTAGCAGAAACAATATCTGATAAATATTTAGCATCTTCTAATATATGGTATGCTACATACAAGTTTAAACTATCAGCCGCGTTGGTTGGACTGAGATTGGAGTATTTCCTTTTAAGAGCCTGATAACTGGTAATTCCGCTGTCTATTAAGGCCTGATTTGATTCAGCAAGTACTGTAAGCCACTTTTGCTGATCAGACGGCAAACTATTTAGCTTAGCGCTCCAGCCAGTTTCGACCAGTGCAGTATCAAAAATGCTATAATTAGGGTTATTATGAATCATCTCTGCAACAGTTTGTTTTGCTGGAGTCAATACATGATCAATTGCATGAATTATACCGTTACCTACCACAATATTTCCTTTAACAACATTTGCTTGACGATTAATAGTTATAGAAGTTTGCCCATTTACATTTGAAGCCCCTGTAATCAAATATTGTCCTAGCATGGTTAGCTTTGGAAGTTTTCCATCGGTAAAGCTTGTTGTATAAATAGTGTCTAACAATACGTGAAACTTAACAATGTTCTTAAGTTCTTCGATTGATAGGTCCTCTACTTTGCTTTTGCCCTGTTCTTTTAAGTAAGCTGCGATCCCTTCATTAGTTGGAGCAAAAACAGTATACGCACCATAAGCTCCCAAAAAACCCGCGTTTTCAGAGGCATTCAGAACCTTCATAAACTCGGAAAATTGATCTGCGTTTTTTTCAAAATATCCGGTAATGTTAACGTCGCTAGTAGTACCTAACACTAAAGGCTCATCTTTACAGCCGGCAAAGCCAAGCATGATTGTGTACATAAGGGCAACCAAGGCAGCCCTGTTCATGTAAACTTTAATCTTTTCCATAACTCTTTTTGTTGGTTTATAAATTGGCTATTTCTGATAAAAAGGATTCTGAACTAAATTTTTATCGGTTGTAAGTTCATAATCATTTATCGGCAGGTAATGGCTATTCGGATCTTTAAACTTATTTACAATTATTTGCTGGCTCTGCGGAGGCGCGTTTTTTATAACCATTTGCAACAATAAGTTTAAATTCTCATAGTTATTTCTTTTCGCATTCCTTAAAACATCAAACCAACGCTTTCCCTCAAATGCAAGCTCTCTAGCTCTTTCCTCTAATACATACTCCGATACGTCAATTGCGGAAGTTACGTCTGGGGTTCTAGCACTAGTTTCAAGAGCTTTACCTCGTTCTCTGATTACATTCACTAAGGCAATTGCTTCTTGCCCTCTATTTAACCATGCCAATGCCTCAGCTTTAAGTAAAAGGATATCTGCATATCGGTAAACAATCCAGTGCGCATAAGAATCTGCAGCAGGCCTTGGATCTATATCATCACTGCCACTTTGTGCTCCGGAAAATTTCCAAATCATTCCATCTGAAGCCCTAAGAGCTGCTCTGTTTCCTCTGTAATCATACTTGGTTTCATCAGTACTATTCACTGTATAGACTTCGTCCATCACCACCGAAGAGGCTAAAAACCTTCTATTTGACTGGACGAACATCGCATGGAAAGGATTGAGCTTTTGAGAATCAAACTGAAACTCGAAAATGCTTTCATTGGAATTTCCATTATAAAACAATGTGTTAAACCAGCTTGACTGTGAGAAGGTTGGAATTAACCCAAAACGGTTGCTGCCAATAATTTTATCACACGCTGCAACACATTTTTCATAATCATTCATCCACAGGTAAGCATCTGCCTGAATTGCATATACAGTGTACTTGGTTACCCGCCCCTTATCCATATCCTGATTCTGATAAGTAGTTTTAGCATGAAGGGCAGCGAAGTCCAAATCCTTAATAATTTGGTTATATACTTGTGTCTCCGAGCTTTTCGGAAGCTGCTCTAAAGTGGCGTCACTGGATGTTGCAGATAATTTCAACGGCACATCCCGAAAGGTCCTTAATAAGTAAAAATACATTAAGCCCCTTATAGCATACGCCTCAGCTAAATAAGCATCAAGATCGGCCTGCTTAAAAGTAGGATCAGTTGTAAGCACTTGCGGAGCGAATTCTATTAATGTATTGCAATAATTTATTGTCTGATAAATGGCCCTCCAGCTGGTAAGTGAGTTTGATGACAGGATGTTAGCAGTCATTATATTACTCTCATCATTCGTAGTGTTTAAGGTTGCCGAAATCATGTCGGCCCTTAACTCGCCCCAGGTAAATAAATTATAAACTAGAGGTTCATTTAAAAGCGAACCATAAATACCGATAGCCGCCGCTTGTACATCCTCTTTGGTTTTCCAGAACTCCTGACGGGTGATTCCATCCTGAGGTTCGAGCTCTAACCACTTATTGCAGGAAGATGATAATAGAACTATGAAAAGTAATACTACTTTGCAGAAATGATTCTTCATATATAAATTGGTTAAAAGCCTGCTGAAATTCCTAATAATAAATTCTTACTTGGAGGGGTTAATGAGTTATCCTGAGCATAAGCAAAAGGATTATTATTACCTCTAATTGTTACGTCTGGCTCTTGTCCAGTATATTTTGTCCATGTGTACAAATTCTCTGCTGTTAAATACACGCTTGCACTTCTGAACTTAATTTTGTTCAAGAAAGATTTACTTAAGTTATACCTAACTGTTGCCGATTTTAACCTTACAAAAGACGCATCCTCAA
>CBIHNR010000125.1:0-16203 GCA_966211215.1 uncultured Pedobacter sp. | reverse complement strand
TACAACCGCGGGTTCATTGTCGGTGCGCTGCACCCAACGAAACCCTAAGTGTTAGGGGCAGTGTTATTTTTTATTAAGTCGAGTTGATAATTTAGTTCCTTGGAAATTCTTTCATGGTTCTCTAGCTGTTCGTTTGTTAAATCTGGTTCCGCCTCACTAATCTTAAAATCAACTGTATCAGTCATATATGTGCTAATGTTAAGAATATGTGATTTGTCGCCATCTAAAAGAAATTCTAAAAGTTCTAGAACAGCACATGAGGCGTTTAAGGCATAACTGCTATCATAATCACCAAAATCGTCCATATCAGGAATAACTGTTTCTACAGCTTTATGAAGCTCATTAGCTGTTTCAATTTCAATCAGTTGGAACTTCTTATTTATTTTGCAAAAGTTAATTGCATCATTTATTGTCTCCGGGTCGCCCCAATTATTTCGATGGGAGAAGTCTATGTACTCGGGAAGAAGTCGTCGACAAATATCTAATGCAAAGTCAATGGCTCTGTCATTACTCATGACGTTCAACTGTCGTTTTAGTAGAGGAGTGAATTCAGAGACGGTCATTTTTATAATGTTGCCTAACGGTTAGGCTAAGAGTTGTGCCGGATTTATAGCACTTCCGCCTCTGTCAGCACTAAAGTAATTAAAAAGCACTTCACTTAGTACACGCACTTCAGCCGGCATAACTTTTAGCCAATGTTAGCGGTACGCCGTTTTTATAGTTCACCAAGCTGTCAGTAGTCATTAAAACAGTCATAGCTTTCTATTTTATAATATTCTTTAGGAATAGCTTTCAAAGGTGTCTTTGTTACAGATTCTGAGGAATACATTTCCTTTTTAGTCTTAAAATAGCGTCGATTAATAGTATCTGAGGGGTCAGGGTAAATGTATTCAATAGTGTCGACTTGGAAGCCATTCCATCTATATTTATACATAGGTACTTCTCCCGGATGACCG
The DNA here is from genome assembly GCA_966211215.1 of uncultured Pedobacter sp. Taxonomy (GTDB): domain Bacteria; phylum Bacteroidota; class Bacteroidia; order Sphingobacteriales; family Sphingobacteriaceae; genus Desertivirga. Next base: position 15,247 of record CBIHNR010000125.1, on the reverse strand, counting down.
TAATTTACCCCACGAATAATTCTTTCCTTAGGCGAAAAGGTCGGGTTAATAAATTCATAGTCGTTGGTGAAAGTACCTTTCTCTGCCTGGTATAGGTAAACATTATAGACATTCCGTCTACAACAACCCGAGGATGGATACCAATGAACTAAAAAGTCCTTCAATCCATCACCATTCACATCTCTAATAGTGTCTCCTACATATGACATCCCATCTTGTTCTCGAGAGATTACAAGTTTAAACTTATTGCTCTTTATAAGGTATAAGTCTAGATACGCAGCTGAAGAATTAATTCTTCTTATCAAAAGATGTCTTTCTGATACCAAAAATAGATGCCCCATAATAATATCTATGGTGAAGTTCTGAGAACTGTCGTCTGGAGTTATTTCATATTCCTTTGTGAAGTGATTTGATTGCACATTTTCCTTCGCTATTAGCAAGGCTTGCTGCAAGAGTTTATTAAGTCGTACACTATCAGCTAGATTATCTTCAGCAATTCGTTCTTGCCTTGCTTTCCCAGATGTTTTATCAGTCGACGTAGATGAAATACCTTCTTTTGTGCGATTAACCGAAAATCCACTCAGTCCATTTTCTCCACAAGAAGAAAAAGCCGTTAAAAAAACGAAAGTCAATAGGAGTAATATCGGGTTCATACGGTTACCGCTAACGTTAAGTGTTTGTATTGTGCCCGATTGGAGCACTTCAGTGTCGGGCTGCACTAATGTAATTAAAAAGCAGAAAACTTCGAGAACCACGTCAGCCGGGCATAATTTAAACACACTGTTGTGTGCAGTAGCTATTTAGTCACCTAAGGCTTCCGCTAATCGCACCAGCAATAAATAGTCCCGCACATATAAGTATGAAATAGGAACTTCTTTTTAAGTCTTGCTTTATTTGAAAGTATATGGAAATTGCTAATGGAATGAGGAGCATGAGTCCTTCAAGCAACATATAATTGCTATAGATATTTTCATTAGCATAGTACCACGGGTTTTCATTTATTGGTCCCCATGGATACATATAACCAAGTCCTTTGACTTTAATGTTCCACCACTCACTAAATGATATAAAAGTCAAGAAGATAAAGAAAATTGTCGGAATAATTAGTTTCAGTCGGGTCATTTGATTTAGGTCGGGATTTTGCTATTGCACACAACGGTTAAGGCTTGTTGCTGTTGCGGCATTAATTGCACGTCACTTTCAAGCCAGCACTAATGTAATAGAAAGCACCGAGATAACATACACCACCGAAACCAGCAATAGCAACAGAGCTGATGTTACTGGCTGCCCTTATTTTTATAAAATTGTCAGTCGGATTTCTCTTCCCAGTCCCGTTTCAAATATTTTAAACAAGGTCGATAGTTGAATGTCAGCTTTGCCGTTTTCAAGTCTTGAGATATAGCTTTTTTTAGTACCTATTTTTTCTGCAAGCTGTTCTTGAGTAATATTTGCTTCTTTCCTAGCTTCTTTCAGCATTTCGCAGATTACAAAGTAATTCGCTTTAACCTCGTATTCGTCCCGAACGGGAGTTCCGATCTTTCCATACTTTATGTCAAGCAACTCGTCAAACGACTTAGCCTTTCTTATTTCTTCCTTTTTCATTGCTCTTGTTTTTTAATTCAAAGTATTCTTGTTTCAATCGTAAAGCCTTTTCAATTTCCGCTTTCGGAGTCTTTTGAGTCTTCTTCTGAAAGCCATTAAACAGAATAACAATATTTCCGTCGTCAAAGCAGCAGAAAATTCTAAAAATGTTCGATTCTACCTCAATCCTGATTTCATATAGCCCATCGGTACCTTCCATGTGGTCAAAAAACTTTTTAGAGATACGCTCGACCTGTCGTACAATTCGAAGTACATATTCAATTTTGTCTTGAACCTTTTCAGACTGCCCAAGATAAAAGTCCGTAAAATAAGTCCCATGGAATATGATTTTTCTGTCTACGAATTTCACAAAGTAAAGTTAACTTAAAAGTCAACAACATGCAAGTCCTTTTCGTTTCTCGGAGAGGCGTATTGTCAGGCTCTCAGGGTTGCCAGTAACGTTTTGTATTTGTATTGTGCGGGATTTAGAGATTGATCCGCGGACCTTGCCGCTTCTGTCAACAATTGCCATAAGATTTAGAGTTAAATGGGTTAAGTTATATTTTTAAAGTTAACAACGAAATAGCCTAAAGAAAAGTATTTTAACCAAAATTAACATTTGGCTACCTTGTATTAAAGCCTTCGCCCTACCTTCTTCCAGCCTGCTTATCTAAGCAAGCCGTATTTTAAGGTGTTTAATCCATAATAAGTCCACGTTTCATTAGGAAAGGTGGACTTATTATGGATTGATCATTGATTAATGAGGGAAATATATGAAAGCTGGGGGCAAGATGTGGCGAGGCAGAGTAGGTTTTAATTTGAAAGCGTACTTATTCTGCTATACCCTGTTTGCGACTAGAACAATTTATTGTAAACCTGAGTTCGAGTCATTGAATATTGTAAGCAATGTAACAAAGAGAAAATACCGGCATCGGAGAGTGCTCCATCAGCATCTGTTGCCGTTTGGTTTTAACCAACGGAATGTGGAGAATAGTTCCAGGGCTTTAGCCACATTAGCTAACCTTGAATTCAAAACTCAAAATGCGGAAATGAGAGTATTCTCTTAATATAATTTTCGTTAGGAAGTAGAACAAGTAAGGGAAATGACATTTTGATTCAAAGTGGCTATAGTCATAACTAGTACTTAATGGGCTCGCGTTCATTCGGTTAAGATTAGGGTTCAACTACTCCAGTTCTGCTGAGTAGTAATTTTCTTTGCCAATTTTATTGCCATGCAAGCCATTTAACATGGCAATCTGCCCAATATGCGCAGCGATATCTAAAATAGGGCCTTGCAATAACTTCTTCCCTATTTCAGGTTTGATATCATAAATATCCATTACCTCCATTAATTGATGCAAGCCCGATACAAAACGAGAAACCTCAGTTTCGAAATCAAGGCATTCCGGTGGAGGACAATTAAAATGTCCCTCTTTAATCATAGTCGAGGTTTTCGCCGCCAAATCAAACATGTGGTTAATAATTTCATTCGGGCACCTGGTGTGTTCGCTGATTTTAAAGGTTCCAAAATCATTTTTAGAGCCCGCAATTGCTTTGATAAATCTGTACTCGATTGCCTTGATTGAATGCTTTAGTATTTCGTTCGTCATAAAGCTGGCTAGTTAAAATAAAAACGATTTATTGTTGACTTCCATTTCCCCGGTTGGCTCTGGAACTTAGCCCCTCTGGTCCCCGGACTGCACCATATGACAAATATAAAAAAGGCAGGAAAAACAATTGTTTAACCTGCCCATATAAAATAAGCATGAATATTAATGAGAACTTGGCGACATCTCTTTTTTGTCGGCCTCTATTACCTGTACGACACCCTGTACCTTGGCCGGACCTTCTTTATTGTAAACGATCTCTACAAACTCTTTAAGATGTTTAATCTGGTTATCCGGTGAGGTAAAGGTGTGCTCCAGCTGAAAGTGTTTTTTTCCTTTAGATAAGTCGGATATATCTACCCCGTCAAAATCAGTGCGATTGAGTACAAAATCGAGGTCGAGCTGCTGGGTGTCCGGGTCCACATTCAGCAATTTATATATTTCCGGTGAACACATTAAAGTTTTAGATTCGGGATAATATTCCCATAAACCCATTTTGGCAAGACTTAAAAAATGCTCCAGCCTTTTTACTTTGTTTAACAGCAGCGTTTTCTGTTCCTTTTCCTGCACGTAGAGGGTATTGATTTCCTGATTTTGTTTGGTATGTGCCTGGCGGGATTCATAAATTTCGTACACCCGCTTTACTTTAAGGAGTAAAATAGCGGGATCAACTGGTTTTGTGATATAATCCGTTGCACCTTGATTATATCCCTTGATTATAAGGCTGGTATCAATTGAATTGGCTGATAAAAAAATAACAGCGGTATCTTTAGCTTTTTTGAAGCCTTTAATATTCTCGGCTACTTCAAAACCATCAATTCCGGGCATTTGAACATCCAGAATTACCAGTACATAGTTTTTTGAAAGAATTTTCTTTAAGGCTTCTTCCCCTGAGAATGCTGTATCTACAGTGAATTTATGTTTTTCCAGTACTTTCTGCAGGGAATAAACATTTTCAGGAATATCATCAACAATCAATATCATAGGTCTAAATTATTTTTCAGGCAGGCAGCCTGTAGAACTTGTTACTCTTAAATGTAGAAACTATTACACAAATAACAAAAAAAATAAAAAAACATCAAGCCTATGTTACGAAGTTGTTACTTTTTTTAATTTTGATGCGTTACTTTGATTGAATAATTAACAAGCCAGTTTTCTACCCATCAGAACCTAAAAATTTTGGTACTAAACCAGCACAATTTGTAATTATGTATTTAGAGGATTTAAAATGCAGAAAATGCAATACTGAATTTCACTATCAAATTCACAGGCCGAGATGGTTTAAGCAATTTTTCTTTTTTGTCCCTTTAAGGATATTCTATTGCGCTTTTTGTGCAACCCGGCGTGTAATTGTCATCCCAAAAGGAATGAAGAACAGGCCTGCTTCCAAATCATCCAAGGGAAGTTACGTTGCTTAGTGCAATGGCCGCCTTTTAATTATTCCGCCGTTGGTTTCGGTAATTACGTTCATTACCATAAACGCTTTCCTGTCAATTATCTTCACCACTTCCTTAACTTTAGAAACTTCCAGCCTTGTAACTACGGTAAAAATTATGTCGATGTCTTTTTCGGCATAAACATTGCTACCGAAGCCCCTTTCTCCTTTATAAATTGTAACCCCCCGGCCAAGGTTGTGGATAATAGCTTGCCTTATTTCTTTGCTCTTAGCCGATATAATGGTTACACCCGTATATTCTTCAATACCTTGAATAATGAAATCGACAGTTTTTGAAGCCGAGAGGTAGGTTAAAATAGAATATAGTGCCGTCTCAATACCCAAAATAAAAGCGGCAATTACAAATATCACTACATTAATTATTAATATAATGTCACCGATAGAAAACATGCTTTTGCGGTTTATATAAACAGCTATTATTTCGGTTCCGTCAAGCACACAGCCGCCACGCATGGCCATGCCGATACCAGCCCCTAAGATAAAAGCTTATCAGTTGTAAGTACCGGAAAGTTAAAAAAGATCAATATCAGCGCCAGGCCGCTAACAGCCATTAACGTGGAAATAGCAAAAGGCTTACCTATTTGCCTTAATCCCAAATAAATAAACGGAGCGTTAAAAACAATAAGCCATACAGAAACAGGCACACCGGTTATGTGGTTGGCCAATAGAGAAATACCAGTAACACCACCATCAATAAAGCCATTAGGTACCAGGAAACTTTTCAAGCCAAATGCGGCTAAAAATACCCCCGCAACGACGAATAAAACCTTGCCTAATTTTTGCTCTAAGGATAAAATATACTTTGTCCGCCTGCTTTTCATAGCTGCTAAAAATAGAAAATTAAGCGTATAGAAGACATATTAAAGCTCAATTAGTAACAATTGAATGTAATTTATTCCATAATTTCCTAGTTTCCATCAGAAAAAGCGACAAAACTTTTGCAAGAAAAAAAAGATATATACATATTTGCCCTACAACAAAAAAATGAGTTTACAAACAGTACATATAATTTGGTGGCAGCTCCTTTAAAAGAGGGCAGTCTGTATATGTATTCTAATTTATAAAGAAAAACAGGGTTGCTCGCAAAGCAACCTTTTTTTTTGCTTCCAGTAAAAGAGCATAAGTATTTGAAAAACAAATGAAAGAAATATTAAATCATCTATTTGAACATAAAACCTTTACCAAAAAACAGGCAAAGGAAATTTTGACAAACATTGCCCGGGGGATGTATAACAACTCTCAAATGGCAGCTTTTATGACCGCTTACTGCATGCGCACTATTACTGTAGATGAACTGGAAGGATTTAGGGATGCAATGTTGGATTTATGTTTGGATACAGGTTTAGAAGGTTATGATTTAATAGATTTATGCGGAACTGGTGGAGACGGAAAAGATACGTTCAACATTTCTACTCTTGCCTCTTTTGTAACGGCTGGTGCGGGCTATAAGGTGGCTAAACATGGCAACTACGGAGTTTCTTCGGGCTGTGGCTCTTCCAATGTAATGGAATACCTGGGCTATCAGTTTACCAACGACCCTGCCAAGTTAAAAAAGAGCGTCGAGGATGCCAATATTTGCTTCTTACACGCTCCCCTATTCCACCCTGCCATGAAAACAATGGCTCCAATAAGAAAAGAGCTCGGCGTTAAAACGTTTTTTAATATGCTTGGGCCACTGGTTAACCCGGCTAAGCCAGAATACCAGTCGGTTGGCGTTTTCAGCCTCGAACTCGCTCGTATTTATGCTTATTTATACCAAAAGTCGAATAAAAAATACACCATTCTTCATGCCCTTGATGGCTACGATGAAATATCGCTTACGGGGAACTTCAAAACATTTTCCAATTCAGGAGAGCAAATATACAGCCTCGAAAAACTAGGCTTTCCGCGTATTAAACCCGAAGAAATTGGTGGAGGAAGCACTGTAGCCGAATCTGCTAAAATTTTCACTGACGTATTAAATGGGCGGGGAACCACAGCACAAAATAATGTGGTGCTTTGCAACGCTGCGCTTGCTATAAAAACAATACATCCTGATAAATCATTTGCAGATTGTTTCTATGAGGCGGAAGATGCCTTACTGAGCAAGAGAGCGTTACATAGTTTCGAAGCATTGCTTTCTATCGCCTACGTTTAATTTGCCTGCTCTCATGAATACCTCGAACGATATAAAATTAAAGGTTTGCGGCATGCGCGAACCAACTAATATAGAGCAACTGGTTACCCTGGGCCCCGATTATATTGGACTGATTTTTTATGCGCCATCGAAGCGTTTTGTTGAGAACCTGGACCCCGAAATGTTAAACCAGATTCCTCCTCAGATAAAAAAGACTGGTGTTTTTGTGAATGAGGCTTTGGATGAAATTCGGCAAAAAATTAAAAGCTATGATTTAAACGCCGTACAGCTTCACGGCAGTGAGTCTCCAGAGCTATGCAAATTACTTAAGGACACCGGAATTGAAGTGATTAAAGCTTTTGGAGTGGATGAGGATTTTGATTTTGGCATTTTGAAGACCTATGAAAATTCTGTAGATTTTTTCCTTTTTGATACTAAAACAAAACTCCACGGCGGCTCCGGACTAACTTTTAACTGGGATTTATTGAAGGGATACGAGCTTAACGTTCCCTACTTCTTAAGCGGCGGTTTAAATGCCGATAATATTTTTGAAGCATTAAAACTACGCGATAAACGTTTTTATGCTATAGACCTTAACAGCCGTTTTGAAGCTTCTCCCGGCTTGAAGGACATCGCGAAATTAAAATCAGTATTTAACCAAATCAAACATATTCCCGCATAGGCGGATAAATAATAAACTATGAGCTATCATGTAAACGAAAAAGGATATTACGGTGATTTCGGAGGAGCATACATTCCCGAGATGCTTTATCCAAACGTGGAAGAACTAAGGGAAAAATATCTTGAAATAATGAGTGAACCTGAATTCCAACAGGAATTTCTGCAGTTATTGAAAGATTATGTAGGCCGCCCTTCTCCGTTATATTTAGCACAGCGCCTTTCTGAAAAGTACGGTACTACCATTTACTTAAAACGCGAAGACCTTAACCACACTGGTGCACATAAAATCAATAATACCATCGGGCAAATTCTTCTGGCTGAACGCCTTGGCAAAAAACGCATTATTGCTGAAACAGGTGCCGGACAACATGGTGTGGCAACTGCAACTGTTTGTGCATTAAAGGGCATTGAATGTGTGGTTTACATGGGTGCTGTGGATATTGAGCGCCAGGCGCCTAATGTTGCCCGCATGAAAATGATGGGAGCTACGGTGATCCCTGCTACCTCTGGCAGCCAGACTTTAAAAGATGCTACTAATGAAGCTTTACGCGACTGGATTAACAATCCGGTGGATACACATTATATTATAGGTTCGGTTGTGGGGCCCCACCCTTATCCGGATATGGTTGCTCGTTTCCAGTCAATTATTTCGGAGGAAACAAAATGGCAACTAAAAGAAAAAACCGGCAAAATTAACCCTGACTACGTTCTTGCTTGTGTGGGTGGCGGTAGCAACGCAATTGGCATGTTTTATCATTTCCTTGATGAGGAAGATGTAAAACTTATTGCGGTTGAAGCTGCTGGCCATGGTGTTGACTCGGGCGAGTCTGCTGCTACCACTTTCTTAGGGAAAGAAGGTGTGCTGCACGGAAGCCGCTCTATTGTGATGCAAACCGAGGATGGACAGGTGGTTGAACCTTATTCTATTTCAGCTGGACTTGATTATCCTGGTATTGGCCCTCAACATGCGCATTTGTTTAAAGTTGAACGTGCAAAATACGTGAGTATAACAGATAACGAAGCAATGGATGCAGGACTTCAACTGGCAAGGCTTGAAGGTATAATTCCGGCTATTGAAAGCTCTCACGCCCTGGCCTACCTTGATAAAATGGAATTTACCGGCAACGAAACCGTTGTTGTTTGCTTATCTGGCCGTGGTGACAAGGATTTAAATACTTATATGACGCATTTTGGGTTGTAGAGGATAAGCGGTTAGCTTATGAGCGGTTAGCTATTAGCTTATGAGCAGTTAGCTAGAGTGCTAACAGCTAAAAGCTAAGAGCCGTGAGCTACCTGTGCTAACAGCTAATTGCTAATTGCTAATCACCCCTCTCACAAAAAACTTAAACAAACATGAACAGAATTAATCAACTTTTTAAAGAAAAAAAAGGCAACGTCCTTTCGATATATTTTACTGCCGGATACCCGAATCTTGACAGCACTTTAGACATTGCTGAGGCTTTGGAGAAAGCTGGCGCTGATTTCCTTGAAATTGGGGTTCCTTACTCGGACCCTCTGGCTGATGGGCCGGTAATTCAAAACAGCTCTCAAAAAGCGATTGAAAATGGCATGACTGTAAAGCTGCTTTTTGAACAATTAAAGGATTTGAGGAAACGCGTTTCGATTCCGGTTTTATTGATGGGTTATGTCAACCCAGTTTTACAGTACGGCGTAGAAAACTTCTGTGCTAAATGTGCCGAAGTTGGCGTAGACGGGCTTATCGTTCCGGATTTGCCAATGTATGAATATGAGGAGCTTTATAAAGATTGCTTTGAGAAAAATAACCTGAGCAATATCTTTTTAATCACTCCTACCACTTCTGATGCCCGTATCCAGAAAATTGACGGATTAAGCAACGGCTTTATTTACCTGCTTTCTACTTCATCAACTACAGGTAAAAACCTGGCTGTAAACAACGAAATTGAAAGCTATTTTGCTCGGATTAAAGGTATGAACCTTAACAATCCGGCAATGATCGGCTTTGGTATTTCAGACAATAAAAGCTTTAGCAAAGCCAGCGAATATGCCAACGGCGCAATTGTTGGAAGTGCCTTTGTTAAACTTTTAGGCGAAGAAAATTACCTGGAAAAAATTCCTGAGTTTATCAGCTCTCTAAAAGGCAAAGAAGCTTTGGCGATGTAAAAAGCGATGGTATTTGTACACCTTTCAGGTTTTTGAAACCTGAAAGGTGTACAAATACTTTACAAATAATACTTTTCGCCGTCGGTTTTTATTTTCCCTGCATCCAGTAGGTTTCTAAACGCTTCCAATCTCTCCTTCTCATTGCCAATTTTAAGGTTGGATACAATCTCATCGATACTTAAATGCCGGCCTGTTAGAAATTCAATCAGCTCGAATATGATCTGCTCCTGAATAACTTCTTTATTTCGACTTCTCTTTTCATCAATACAAACATCACAAACACCGCATTTTTCGGCATTTATTTCATCAAAATAGCTTAATAATAGTTGACTTCGGCATTTATGCTCTTCGGCATAAGCAATAACCGCCTCTACCTGCTGCCTTGTGATTTCTTTCCGCTGCTGCAAATATTTGTTATCAATATATAAGTTCTGTGTATCAACTCTTGCCTTTATGAAAGTAATCTGAGGTTTATCGGTCTGCTTTAAGTAAGATATTAATTGAAATTCCTGGAGTTTTTCGAGCATCTGGATAATCTGTGTGTAACCCATTCCTGTACGTTTAGCCAGGTCGGCTTCGCTAATGGCCGCGTATTGTCCAAACAAGCCTCCATACGACCTTAACAGGATTTTTATAAAAGCATCGTAATTGGAATACTCTATCTGGAAACGATACAATTCTTCGGTTGAAACAACAATCTGCACCCTGGATGGCAAGTAAATGCTCTCACTTAGCGCAATGTATTCATCTCGTTCAAGGAACTTAAAGACATTCAGGGCCTTGATGGCATCCAGCTTATACCGGGAGCAAAAGTCTGCGATATCAAATTCAAAATTCAGGCCTTCGCCTGCCTCGTAAGCTAGCTGAAAATAGTTTCCGAGATAGTGGTAAACCTGTTTAATTTCATCCACAGTTGGAAAACTCAGTTCAAACTTACGCTCTAGTTTTAACCTGTCGGCCTCGGTATATAGCAAAATGGCGTAAGCCTTCTCTTCGTCGCGCCCTGCCCTACCTGCCTCCTGGTAATAAGCTTCGAGGCTTTCAGGCAAATCAAGGTGCACCACAAAACGGACATCGGGTTTGTCAATTCCCATTCCGAAAGCATTGGTGGCTACAATTACCCGGATATTATCCTTTTTCCAGGCTTCTTGTTTTTGACTGCGTACTGGGGTTGGCAATCCCGCATGATAAAAATCTGCCTTTATCCCCTGGGCATTCAATTGGTGGGAAACTTCTTGCGTTTCGCGGCGGTTACGCACATATACAATGCCTGTGCCTGCAACATTTTTTGCTATTGAGAAAAGCTTACGAAGCTTATTTTCTTCGTGAAAAACTACATAGCTTAAGTTTTTTCGCTCAAAGCTTTTTCTAAAAACATTTCGTTTTTTGAACGATAGCTTGTCTTGTATATCGCCAATAACAAATTCGGTTGCGGTTGCGGTTAGGGCTAAGATGGGAACTTGAGGATGTAATTCCCGCAATTCGGAAAGATGCAGGTAAGGCGGCCTGAAATCGTAGCCCCACTGTGAAATACAATGTGCCTCATCTACCGCAAAGAGGTTCACATTCATGTACTTGATCCTTTCGCGAACCAAGTCTGACATTAACCTTTCTGGCGAGAGATACAAAAATTTAATGGGGCCGTAAACACAATTGTCCAAAAGAATGTCGACTTCCCGTTTGCCCATGCCCGAAATAATCGCAACTGCCTCTATGCCCTTAGCCTTCAAGTTTTCAACCTGGTCTTTCATCAGTGCAATTAATGGAGACACAACGATACAAATGCCGGGCTTCGCCATTGCCGGCACCTGAAAACATATCGATTTTCCTCCTCCGGTGGGCAGCAAAGCCAGGGTGTCCTTACCCTCCAGCACTGATTGTATGATATCTTCCTGCAAAGGCCGAAAAGAATCGTAATTCCAATATTTCTTTAATACCTGATAAATGGACATTTCTGCAAAGTTAGCGATTAGCTTTTTAGCTGTTAGCTGTTAGCTTCCAAGTATAAGGTGTCAGCTTTCAGGTATCAGCTCTCAGGCTTCAGTCCTCACACCTCATACCTCACACCTGATACCGCCTCACCCTAAAACGACAAAGATGTGATAATAAAAGGCTTGAAAATTAGTTTTGGACCTTTAACAAGCAATATATTTGCATTTTAATCAGCCTCAAGCTCAGGAATGAAGAAAGCGCACACACTTCTGTTCTTTTCCTTTATAATAAATTTTGCGATTGGCCAACAACGATGGAACGTTGAAAGAACTTCTGGCCCGTCTAAACCGGTTTCGTTTACTACCGATGAGGGGACCTGGATGAACCTGGATGTGAGTCCGGATGGCAAGGATATAGTTTTTGATTTACTCGGCGACATCTACAAAATGCCTCTTACTGGGGGCCGGGCAACCGTACTTTCTGCGGGGGCAGCCTACGAAACGCAGCCTCGTTTTAGTCCGAATGGGAAATATATTTCTTATACCAGCGATAAAGAAGGCGGCGATAACATCTGGATTATGAATACCGATGGTAGTGGAAAGCGTGCCATCACAAAGGAAAATTTCAGGTTATTAAACAACGCAAGCTGGACTCCAGATAACCAATATATCATTGCCAGAAAGCATTTTACAAGCACACGGTCTTTGGGAGCGGGAGAAATGTGGCAATACCACATAGGTGGAGGCGAGGGTATTCAGCTTACTAAAAGAAAAAACAACCAGCAAGATGCGGGCGAGCCAGAAGTATCTCCCGACGGAAAACTTGTTTACTATAGCGAAGATGTTAGTCCCGGCCCCTTTTTCAAATACAATAAAGACCCTAACGGCGAAATCTATGCTATTAAAAGTTTAAACAGGGAAACGGGTGAAATAGAAACCGTTGCCGGTGGGCAGGGCGGAGCTGCCAGGCCAGAGATATCACCTGATGGTAAACTGATGGCTTTTGTAAAGCGGGTGCGACTGAAATCGGTTTTATTTATCCAGGATCTGGCTACGGGAGAGGAATGGGCTGTGTACGATGACCTATCACGCGACCAGCAGGAAACCTGGGCAATTTTTGGTGTTTACCCCAACTTTGCCTGGACACCGGATAGTAAAAACATAATCTTCTATGCCAAGGGCAAAATCAGAAATCTCGACATAACTACCCAAGAGGCAAGCATTATTCCCTTTGAAGTAACGTCAACGCATACCATTACGGAAGCACTACATTTCGACCAAAAAGTTTTTACAGATGAATTTAGGGTAAAAATGATCAGGCAACTTACAACTTCGCCAGATGGAAAAAAGGTTGCCTTCAATGCCGCAGGTTATATTTATTTAAAGGATTTACCTAACGGGAAGCCGGAAAGGATTACAAATACCCTGGATTTTGAATTTGAACCGGAATTTAGCCCTGACGGAAAGTTCTTGATTTATGTGAACTGGAGCGATGAATATAAGGGATCCATCAACCGTTACGATATAGCGGCCAAGACAGTAAGCACTCTAAGTATCGAAAAGGGTTTTTATTATTCGCCCAGATTTTCTGCCAAAGGCGATAAAATTGTTTACCGGAAAGGCACGGGAAACATGATGCTTGGCTTCAATTATGGAAAGAATCCGGGGATCTACATTATGCCTTCCACAGGTGGGCAGGCTGTTAAGGTCTCCAATGAGGGGATAAAACCTTCGTTCAATGCTTCTGATAACCGCATTTATTTTCAAGATGTGGAGGGTGAGAAAAAGGCATTTAGAAGCATGGATCTCACTGGAGGCGATATTCGTACACACTACGTATCGCAGTATGCAACACAATTTGCTCCCAGTCCTGATGGCAAGTGGCTGGCTTTCACAGAACTATTTAATGCTTACTTAACCCCAATGGTTAATACCAATAATTCTTTGGAGCTATCTTCCTCTAACAAAGCACTGCCTTTATCGAAAGTTACGCGTGATGCAGGAACATATCTTCACTGGAGCCGCGATAGCAAAAAACTAAACTGGATTTTAGGCTCTGAATACTTTTCGCAAGACATTAAAGGTATTTTCAGCTTTGCCGAAGGTGCCAATACCACTGCAATTGCTGCCGATAGTGCTGGGACTGAACTTGGACTTAAATTAAAGTCAAGCCTTCCAGAAGGTATCATTGCGTTAACCAATGCCCGCATTATTACCATGAAGGGCGACCAGGTGATTGAAAATGGCACCATTGTAATTAATCAAAATAAAATTGCGGCCATTGGTACTGCCAACCAGGTTAAAATACCCGACGAGGCGAAGGTTATCAGCGTTGAAAACCAAACCATTATGCCAGGAATAGTTGATGTACATGGACACTTGCCTATCAGCCCTGATGGAATTTCGCCGCAGGCAGACTGGGCATATTACACTAACCTGGCTTATGGCGTAACCACAGTCCAGGACCCTTCGAGAAATACTGATTTGGTTTTTAGCAAATCTTAAATGTTAAAAGCCGGAACTCTGATTGGCCCGATTGTTTATTCTACAGGAACGACTCTCTATGGAGCAGACGGAGATTCTAAGGCAGTAATAAATAGCCTTGAAGACGCCCGCTCGCATTTAAGGCGTCTGAAAGCCGTTGGTGCGTTCTCTGTAAAATCGTACAACCAGCCACGCAGAGAGCAAAGGCAGCAAATAATTCAGGCTGCCCGCGAACTAAAAATGGAAGTTATGCCAGAAGGGGGCTCAACGTTTGCGCACAATATGTCGATGATTTTAGACGGGCATACGGGCATTGAACACAATATACCAGTTGTACCAGTTTATAAGGATGTAAAATCTTTATGGAACGCCAGCAAAACAGCCTATACTCCTACCCTGATTGTAAGTTATGGCTCGCAGTTCGGGGAGAATTTCTGGTTTGACCGCACCAATGTTTGGGAAAATGAACGCCTGCAAAACTTTATGCCAAGGGCATTAATAGACAGCCGGTCACGCCGCAGAACCACTTCGGAATTTGGCGATTACGGGCACATAGAGGTATCTAAAGCCGCCAAACAAATTGCGGATGGTGGCACCAAAGTTAACCTGGGGGCACATGGACAAATGCAAGGCATCGGCGCCCATTGGGAGCTTTGGATGCTTGCCCAGGGAGGGCTTAGTCCTTTGCAAGCTATAAAAAGTGCTACCATTAATGGAGCAGAGTACCTGGGAATGTCGAAAGAAATTGGTTCGTTAGAGCCCGGCAAGCTTGCTGACTTAATTGTGCTGGAAGAAAATCCGTTGGAAGACATCCGCAATACTGAAAAGATTAAGTATGTAATGCAGAATGGGCGCCTGTTTGAAGCTGAAACTATGAATGAGATTGGCAATACAGAAAACCTGCGCAGGAAATTTTGGTGGCAGAATAATCATGCCGAGAGTTTCAATCTGTCTTCAGAATCAGAAACATTTATTTACACGCATCCTGAATGCGACTAAAAAACTAAACAGCCGGCTTTGATTGCCGGCTGTTTAGTTTTAGGCTGAAGTCATTTAGTTAAGGAATGGCCTTCGAAAAATTGTAGGAGTGTGCTCAAGTGTCTGACATCTTTGAGGTCTGACACGTTCTCGCTTAACTAAACGACATTGAGTTTTAGGCTGAAGCACAATTCTTACAATACCCGGTTAAAAGGCAATTCACACTTTCTAGCTGATATCCGTCGGGAACTTTTACTTTCACCTCTTCCTT